>MWDG01000026.1 GCA_002070455.1 Deltaproteobacteria bacterium ADurb.Bin151 | reverse complement strand
ATGTTCGGCCCTCCGGGCCGCGCTTATGTGTATTTCACGTACGGAATGCATTATCTGTTAAACCTGGTGACAGAGAAAGAAGGCAATCCCTCTGCCGTCCTGATTCGCGCCATAAAAGCCGTTTCGGGACTTGAGGAAATGCAGGCGCGCAGAAAACGCCGCGGGAAAGAACTGACCAATGGACCGGCCAAACTTTGCCAGGCCCTTGGCATCGACAAAACGTTTAACGGGTGGGATGTGACGCGGGGAAATCAGTTATGGGTGGAGAACTATCAATATGCAAATCCGTTGACGATCTCGTCCACTCCCAGAATCGGTATTGATTATGCGTGTAAAAAAGACCGCGAGGCGCTCTGGCGATTTTTACTGCAGCTCTGACGAATCCGGTCCTGTTTTCCGGGACACATTTTCCTCGCTGAAAATTTCCAGAAACATTTTCCAGCTGGCCAGAAAAAATGCTGCAACCACAGGCCCCAGAACAAAGCCTGAAAATCCAAAAGCTGCAATTCCCCCCAGAGTTGATAAAAATATCAAAAGCGAATGCATCTGAATATCATGCCCCAGAAGAATCGGGCGCAACAGGTTATCCACGGAGCTGATGACAACAAATCCGAAAAACAGAATGGCAATCCCCTGCCAGATATGTCCGAGAAGCAGCATGATGATCCCGGCCGGCGCCCAAATGATGGAATTGCCGATTGCCGGCACAATGGAAAGACCGACCATCAGTACACCCCAGACGAGCGCCCTGTCAACACCGGTAATATAAAAAATCAATCCTCCCAGCAGTCCCTGGATGCCGCCGATAACAAAGGTGAATTTCAACGTTGCCTTCGACGTGACAAGAAACTCGGAAATGAAGGTATTCATGTGATGTGCATCAACCGGCATATAATGAACGATCGTATCGATCAGATTTTTTCCATCCCTTAGAAAATAAAACAGGCAGTAAAGCATGACGGCAAATTCAACGAAAAATACGATTGTGTTTCCGGTCAGAGCAGACAAATTCTTCACAAGAAAGTTTGCAGCAACTTTCAGGAAATCTACCGTTTTATCCGTGATAAACTGCTGATCGGGGTTGAAACGCGCAAAGAGCGGATGATTGCTCAGGGAATTGAAAACTCCGTTGATCGAATCCATCCAGCCCCCTCCGTGGGAATGGATGGATTGATAAAGATCGAGCGTCTCCCCGACCAGCAGGGCAAGAATAAATCCTGCCGGCAGAATCAGCGTGATCAATACCACCGCCAGCGTAAGCCCTGCGCTGAGATTTGCACTTTTAAACCTCAATTGCAGCAATTTATTCAGGGGTGAAAAAATGGCTGCCAGCAAAACCGCCCAGAAGATTGCGAAGAAGAAAGGCTTCAGGATATGGGCGAACAGGAATGTTACAAACGCAAGCAATAGAACAAAGATCAACTTGGGAAAACCGGCAAAAAGATTGTCAAACATGGGCCACCCCCCGATGATTTAAATAATTATCACACATCCGCAATAATCTCAAACAGGACCGTCGTATTATTTTCATTCAAAGGGAAACGGTAAATGTGATATAAGAACACCTCAAGGAGGTAGATTTGAAAAACGATTTGGCCTTTTTGTTAAAGGCACTCTATTTTTCCGCACAAAAGCATCGCCATCAAAGAAGGAAGGACACGGCAGCCTCGCCTTTTATCAATCATCCCATCGAAGTTGCCCATCTTTTATGGACCGTTGGCGAGGTCTCCGACGCGACAACCATCACTGCCGCTATTCTCCACGACACCATTGAAGATACGGACACGACCTGTGAGGAAATAAGCATGCAATTCGGCAATGAAGTTCTGGGACTGGTCCTGGAAGTCAGCGATGATAAAAATCTGCCCAAGCAGGAAAGAAAACGAAAACAGATTGTTCATTCACCCCATCTTTCAAGGAAAGCCAAATTAATAAAACTGGCCGATAAAATAAGCAATGTCCATGACATTGCCTTTGCTCCGCCGGACCACTGGTCCCTGCAAAGAAGAATCGAATATCTGCAATGGGCTGAAGATGTTGTGGCGGGCCTGCGGGGAATCAACAAAAATCTTGAAAAGCACTTCGACGAAACACTGGCTGCAGCGAGACAAAGATTAAACGAAGAAAACAAAGAAAATCCCTGATCTTTGATTTCACAATCATCCCGCAACTGTATCACTGCCCCGTCATTGTGCAAAAAAGTATACATGATCATCAAAAACGGCCGTTCATCCTGCTTTTTACCTGTAAATACAACACCTTAATTAAAGTCAGCAAAATTGTAATTGACAAAGAACCATTTATGAATAAGTTATTGAAAACTTTGACGTCAAAAGGACGCCACCGGAAGGAGAATGTTACATGCTGACAGTTACAGACAAGGCCTCGGAAGTCATTAAAGAATTTCTTAAGGATAAAAATCCGGATGCGGCCATCCGCATCACCGTATCCATGGGCTGATCGGGTCCCTCTTTGGGAATGGCTCTGGATGAGCCAAGAAATGAAGATGAAGTGATTGAAGAAAAAGGAACAAAATTTGTCATCGAAAAGGACCTGTTGAATCAGTCAAAACCCATTAATATTGATTTCATCACAACACCCCAGGGTGCAGGTTTCAAATTAACATCCAGCTTCACGCCCGCTGAAGGCGGTTGCTGCGGTACCTGCAGTTGCTGAAATTTTCAGGGGGGGTGGAAGCGATTCACATCCCCCCGATTTTTCTTCTCCCATGATCCAGGAAAATAATATCACAGAAAAAATTGACCGGGCAGATGAACTGATCAAACATGGACAGCTGATCGAAGCCATTGCCTGCCTGCAGGAAATTCACGATCTTCACCCGAACGATGAATCCGTGGTGCTTCGTCTGGCCTGGGCTTACTGGGACAATGGAAACAAGCAGCGCTCTGTTGAATACTGGAAAATCCTTCTGGACAGAGAACTCCAGCGTAAAGTCTTTACCGGCTTTGCCTATGATGAACTGGTACGGATTTATAAACAGGAAGAACAGATCGAAAGCCTGGTCGCCATCTGCGAGAAAGCGGCCAGGGTACAGCCGGAAGATATCGGACTACTGAAAGAACTCGGGACGGCCTACCTGCTTGCCGGCCAGAGTGATAAATCCTGCGAAACATTCAAAACGCTCACATCCATGGAGCCGGACAATCCCGCTTTCTACTGTCTTCTGGGTGAAGCCTGTCTTGCAGCGGGAAAAAATCAGGAGTTTGAAAATGCCTATCGTCATGCAGGTATGATTGATCCGGACGAGGCGGACCGCTACCTCTTTCAGGCAGCCGGTTTATGCATAAAGAAAGACCTTTTCAAGGAGGCAAAAGAGCTGCTGCTCAACTGCCTGGAACTTTCCCCATCCAACAGCCTTTACTATTGTTCACTTGGAGATGTTCTGGTTGCCACAAATAATGTGCCCGGCGCTTTTGCCGAATATGAAAAGGCATGTGTATACAACCCGCCGCATGCAGCGGCCTATTTGAATCGTCTGGGTATTTCATTGATGAGGGCGGAATATTTTGACAATGCGGTTAAAGCTTTTGAATCCGCACTTTCCTTTGATGCATCGACACCATGCCTTCAACACCTGGAAGAAGCCCGGCAAGCCTCCGGTCGCTGTAAAAAACATCCGGTTGAAACAGAGAATATTTAACTCTGTTTTCGAATCGTTTCCTTGAAGACACGATAAAAATCTTCATCCTCTGCCATGGCCTGGCGCAATATTTTTTCCAGGCTGGTGATGTCACGCTTGTTGACAATCAGATTAACACTCTTGTTGAACGCCTGCATATTGTCCATTGTTGGAAGCGTCGCACTGACTAAAACGACATAAATCTGACGCCTTACGGCCATATTCAGATTTTCCAGATAACGAAGAACGTTATTGGTCTCCCAGACACCGGTGTCAAAATCATCATCCACAAATACAACGTTAAAAACATGAAAACGCATATGTTTAAGAGCGTCTTTGTAGGTGGCCGGTTGAGAGGTTAAAAAACCGATTTTTTTTAAATCAGCCACCAACTTTTCCCGTATCACGGGATCCTGTTCACAAATCATCGCTGTTTGTGTATCCGGTATGGTGTAGCCAAAAGGCCTTCCGGAATAATCAATCCCTTCTGCCGCTTTCTTTACCGCTGGTTTTGCTGTTTCTTCAGCCATTGACGTCTCCTTCGTGTGTCCATTAAGAAAGGTTTGGCTCTTATCCCCAGAACTTGTCCTTCATCTTATCTTTACCGTAGAAGCGGTCAACCTCGAGATGTTCGATGTCCGTTGTTTTCTCTCCCCTCGCGCTTTTGATGGAGTCGATGCCGCGCGAAACGTTGGAACGGTTGGATGCATAAGCTTTGGCCGTTTCTTCGGTAATCAGTCCTTTGGCAAAGAGCTCAACGATGGAGTTATCGAACGTGACCATTCCGAACGCTTTACCCTGCTGAATGATGTCCTGGAACGTCTTCCCCTCTGCTTCTCCATGAAGGACAATGTCCTTGACCCTCAGAGAGGTACCCAGGGCCTCAAACGCTGCCACCCGGCCTCCTCCTATTTTCGGCAGCAGACGCTGGCAGATAATCCATCGCAATGAATCCGCCATACGCGTCCGGATCTGATTTTCTTCTTCTATGGCAAACATACCCAGAATACGATTGATCGTCTGGCCGGCATCGGTGGTATGCAGCGTACTTAATACAAGATGCCCTGTTTCCGCGGCATTCAAAGCAATCTCCACCGATTCTCGATCACGCATTTCGCCCACCAGAATGACTTTGGGGGCCTGGCGCAGCGCTGCGCGCAAACCATTGGCAAACGAGTCAAAATCCTTGCCCAGTTCCCTCTGGTTGACCGTCGCTTTTTTCTGTGTGTGCGTGTATTCGATCGGGTCCTCCAGTGTAATGATGTGAACCGGATGTTTTTCGTTGATGTCATTGATGACAGCGGCAAGCGATGTTGTTTTACCGGAACCGGTTGCACCGGTAACCAGGACAATGCCGTTTTTTTCCTCGGCCACCCGGCGATAGGCATCCGGAAGGCCCAACTCGGTAAACGAAGGAATCTGCGTCTCCAGTTTTCTCAGGACGATGGAATACTGACCGCGCTGTGAAAATATGTTTACACGGAAACGGGCAAGACCCGGCAATTCATAGGAAAGGTCACAGGAACCCTCGTTCATCAATAAATCAATCAGGCGACGGTCCTGATTGATCAGGTTCAGCGCAAAAGTTTCCGTCTGAAACGGCGTCAGTCTTTCAAAGTGAGGTTCAAGTTCCACTGGAACCAGGACACCGGCGGCCTCCACCTGAAAAGGCTTATCCACGGTCAGGATAATGTCGGAAATGTTGGCACTGGATTCCAGCATTTTGATCAGGATATGATCTATTTCCGGTTTTCTCATAAAAAATCCTCTCTAAACTTCAGTAAAGTCTGTTGGTGGATATTTTAAAAGCGGACGAAATCTGGGCTTGTCATTTGCTTTCAGATACGCGTCTTCACCACTGATCCAGCCCCGATTATAAAGATCCATAATGCCGTCGTCCAGAAGCTGCATGCCGTATTTCTTGCCGGTTTGTATCATGGACGGAATCTGATAGGTTTTCTGTTCCCGGATGAGGTTGCGCACCGCCGCATTGGCAATGAGGATTTCCAGGGCGACACATCGGTTCTTAATGTCGACTCTTTTGAAAATTACCTGAGAGATTACCGCCCGCAATCCGTCAGCCAGTGTTGACCGGATCTGCAGCTGCTCAGAGTCCGGAAATATTTCAACAACACGGTCAACCGTTTTCACCGCACTGGTCGTATGCACGGTCGCGAACACCAGGTGTCCGGTCGAGGCGGCCTCAACTGCCAGAGCCGTGGTTTCAAGATCGCGCATTTCGCCTACCATAATGATGTCCGGATCTTCACGCAGCGCGCCCCGCAGGGCTGCGGAGAATGTTTTCGTGTGAATCCCCACTTCACGATGGTTCACGATACAGTTCTGGCTTTTGTGCACGAATTCAATGGGATCTTCAATCGTAATGATGTGATCCCTGCGGAGGCGGTTTGCTTCGTCGATAATCGCCGCCAAGGTTGTCGATTTTCCGCTTCCGGTCGGTCCGGTTACCAGCACCAGTCCTCGCGGCAGCATGGCCAGTTTGGCAATCACGGACGGCATTCCCAGTTCCACGCACGTGGCAATTTTGCTGGGAATTTCACGAAATACCGCCGCGATGCCGTATTTCTGCTGAAAAAAATTGGCGCGGTATCTTGCAAGCCCCGGAAGTTCATATGCAAAATCGACATCGCCGGTTTCCTCAAAATGCTTGATTTTATGTTCCGGCGTGATCTCATAGAGGAGCGCTTTGAGAGTATCATTATTCAATATATCATATTTTATGCGTTCAATATCGCCGCGAATACGTATGGCAGGCTGCTGGCCGGACACAAGGTGAAGGTCGGATGCCTGATGGTCATGCATCAGTTGGAAAAAAGCGTCGATTTTTGCCATGGAATTCTCCTGTGAATGTTAAATTTAACCCGGTATGATGTATCGAAATACCGTTACTTTGTATCAATGATATGAATAATGAAACCTGTTTTAGTATAGGAAAAACAAGCCTGATTTGTCAAGCCGAGATTCGGGGCAAAACAGGTTTCGTTTTTCAACAGATTCCCAACAAATCCTTGACATCCGGGCTATCTATATATATGCTCGCGGCGTTTTTTTACGGTTGGGGATGTAGCTCAGCTGGGAGAGCGCGGCGTTCGCAACGCCGAGGCCAGGGGTTCGATCCCCCTCATCTCCACCAAAACCCGATCCGATAAAACCCTGAGGAATTCCAAGGTATCCGCTACCCGTGATGTTTTTTTTCAGCCTCGACTGAAGCGGGCAGGAAAAGGAGTCCTCTCCTTCCCTTTAGGGCTTATTTTATCTTCTTTCCGGTCTTTTCAGTCGTGTTGTTAAAAAGCCGGGAGAGTTCCCACTTTTTACGTTTTTTCCAGCTTCCCCTGTGATAGGCATAACTGGCAAGAAGAGGAAGAACTGTTGTAGCTTCTGCATAGACCATCTGTTCACACGATGAATCCACCTTGCCCCAGGAATTGGCCTCCTTGAGTGTGGAACTCGAGCAGGCGCCATCGCGGACATCGGCAACGGTAATCTGAACCGCGTATTTATGCATGGGAACCTCTTTGCCCAGAATTTCCGCACAGACAACGGTATCCTGCGCGAAATTTTTCGGCACACCGCCCCCAATCATCAAAAGCCCCGTGGTCCCCGCATGGATCTTGATCATGGTCAATTCCAGAAAATCCTTAACGGAGTCAATGGAAAGATGATTGCCGGGCCGCTCATACTGGTGCATGACCAGGCCAAAACCCGCTGAACTGTCTGAAAACGCGGGGCAGAAAATCGGGACATGGTTTTCATAAGCCGCCTGTACCAGCGAGTCTTTCTTTTTGGAATGCCTGACCAGATACCTGCCCATCTCCGCAATGAATTCCCTTGATGAATAAGGACGCGGGGGCAGCGCATCCGCTATTTTTTTAATCGTTCGATCACAGTGCTGCAGATCATCTTCGCTGATAAAGGTATCGTAAATCCGGTCAATGTACAGGCTCCTCAACAACTTGTCATCAATGAACGGAGTCCCCTGATAATGCTTGAAGCCCAGGGCCTCAAAAAAATCCATATCGACAATCGAAGCACCCGTCGCCACGATAGCGTCCACCATATTGTTTTTCACCAGATCCACATACACCTGCATACAGCCTGCGGCACTGGTCGAGCCGGCCAGCGTCAGAATAACCGCGCATTTTTTTTCACGCAGCATCCGGTCGTAAATATCCGCGGCTGATGCCAGATCCCTTGCGGAAAACGACATTTTCTTCATGGCCCGGATCATTTCAACGGAATTGATTGCTTTTATATCAATATGCTCAACCGCGTTTTTTAATAAATCTTTTTTCTTCATGAATTCACCAATCCCCTTTTTTCATCTTACATGGATTTTGATTCTTAAATCAGTGTGGATAAAAAGTCAATCTTTTGCGGCATAAGACGTTTTCTGCCCCTTAATCTGAAATATTTGAAAAATCGTAAGGAAATTTCCCTTAGCTTTTTCCTTTTTCTACGGTATAGGGAATCACCCTAAACCGAAAAACCGGAATTGAAATGGATACTTTTACACTGGCTGCGACCAGTTTCACGATTGCCCTTTCGCTGTTCATCACGGTGAAAATGGACAGGCTGCAAAAGTCATTCGCCGTCCTGTGCCTCGCCGTTTTTGTTTCCCAGGCGGCCGCTTTTCTCAAAGAGATCCTCGATGCCGGTTTCTGGAAACATCTTGAACATCTGGGCCTTCTGGCCATCGCTCCCGCGGTCGTCTTTTTTTTCCGGATGCTAACCCGCAATCAATCTAATCTTTTGAAGGGATTTATGGCCGTGTTGTCCCTGATCAGCGCAGCAGGAGCCGTTTCGCAATTTACCTCTCTTGGTTCACGGGCGGATTTTCATTTCGCCCTGATCGCCTATACCTGCATTGTCCTCGGCTTATGTTATTTTTCCCTGCTGCTTCAAGTGAAGAGATCAACGCCTTCAACAGAAAAAAAACGTTTGATTTACCTGTTGGTTGCATGTCCGATAGCCGCCTTCATCTGCTCAATCGATCTTTCAGGTTATCTGGGATACCATTTTGCACCGGTCAGCGGTCTGGTTTTATCGGCACTGCTTTACTTTACGCTTTTGATCGTCGCATATCCCCATCTTTCCGAACTGCACCATTTTTTCGCGCGGACCATCGTGATCGCCGTGAGCACATTGACCGGTGCAGCGATTATTTACCTGGTATCTTTCTTTTTTAGTGAAAGTGCGCCATCTTTTACCAGCGTCTTCATGATGTCGTTTCTCATCATTATTTCCATCACGCCGGTCAAGATGATGTTAAAAAATATTTTTAACTTCTTCTATCCGGAAAGCAAGGAAATCTTCACGTCGCTCTATGATTCTGACGAAAAACTGGAAAAGGAAAAATCACTGATGCTCGCGGAAATGGCACCGGTCTTTGCCCACGAAATCCGTAATCCGCTGGGTTCAATCAAGGGCGCGGCACAATTCCTTCAGTCCGAAGCTTCTACAGAAGAGCAGGAGCAGCTTCTGAAAGTAATCATCGATGAAGTCAACCGGCTGAACACCGTCGTCAGCCAATTTCTGGATTATGCCCGTCCCGCGGGCGGCAATATCCGGCCGCAGGACATTAACACGGTTGTTCTCAAGACAATTTCCATTATCGCCGCGAATCGCATGACCGAAAATACTGCCATTTTCCAGGAGCTCCAGGAGGAACTGCCGATGGTCAATATCGATGAGCAGCAGATGCTTCAGGTCATGATTAATATTTCCCTCAATGCGATTGAAGCCATGCCCCGGGGCGGCCGACTTACATACAAAACATCGAAAATTGAAACCGGCGAGGGTCCGGCCATCGGTATTTCCATACAGGACACAGGCAGCGGAATCCGTCCGGAACACCTCAAAAACATTTTTAAGCCTTTCTACACAACGAAAGAAAGCGGTGTGGGACTGGGGCTAGCAATATGCAGGCGGATCATCAGGGAACATGGCGGTTCCATCCGAGTAAAATCCGTTGCCGGAAAAGGAAGCATCTTCTTCATCCGGCTCGACGCAGGGGATAAAATCAATTACAATCCTTCTTGATTTAATTATCAGGTTCTAATAGTTGAAAAACATGAATAGAATACTAATTGTTGATGATGAATTGAATATGAGGCTGGTCCTGTCTGCCATGCTGAAGAAAGAAGGGTATGAAGTCGCCGCTGCCTCCAACGGATCGGAAGCGCTTCAAATTTTAAAATCCGGCCCGGTTGCCGCCGTCATTACAGATTTGAAAATGCCGCAAATCGACGGCATGGAATTGCTGGACCGCGTCAGCCAGAAATACCCGAATATTCCGGTCATCATGATCACGGCCCATGGTACCGTCGCAACTGCCGTTGAAGCGTTGAAAAAAGGGGCGCTGGATTACATCACAAAGCCTTTCGAACTCGAGGAGTTGAAAAATGTTGTATCCAAAGCAATCAAAACAAGGGACCTGAAGGAAAATGAACTTCTTCTGCCTCCGGAAGAAATTGAACGCGGCGGCATCATCGGATCGAGCCAATCAACCATGGACATATTTGACGCGATTAAACGCGTGGCTCCCACCACAACAACCGTCCTCATTAACGGTGAAACCGGCACGGGCAAGGAACTTGTGGCGGAGGCGATTCACAGGAATTCACCGCGTAAAAATAATCCGCTGATTAAAATCAACTGCGCGGCTATCGCGGAGACACTCATGGAAAGTGAACTGTTCGGTTATGAGAAAGGAGCTTTCACAGGCGCGGTGCTGACCAAACCCGGCAAGTTCGAACTGGCAAACAAAGGGACTCTTTTCCTGGACGAGGTGAGCGAAATTCCCAGGGATATGCAGGTCAAACTGCTTCGTGTCCTGCAGGAACAGGAATTCGAAAGGGTCGGCGGCATTAAAACCATCAAGGTGGATGTTCGTATCATTGCCGCCACCAATCAAGATCTCCTGCAAAGCATCCGAAAAGGGGACTTTCGTGAAGATCTTTACTACCGAATCAATGTTTTTCCCGTTAACGTGCCCCCGTTACGGAATCGGATGAATGATCTTTTGCCTCTGGTGGACTATTTTATTGATAAGTTAAACAGGAAACTGGAGCTGGACATTCGTGGCATGGACGATGCCGTGACAGAATTGCTCATGCGGCATAAATGGCCCGGCAATATCCGGGAACTGGAAAACCTGATGGAAAGAATGATGCTGGTGGCAAAAACGAACGTGATCACCGTCAGGGAAGTGCCATCGGAATTTCTGACCAACCTGCAGGATAATGTAATTGCCCCATTTTCTGAAGATAACGCATCTTTTAAAGACTTTATGCGTACACACATGGAAAACGTGGAAAAACAGATGATTATCAAATGCCTGGAAGAATCCGGCGATAACGTTACCCGGGCCGCAAAACAATTGGGCATCAGCCGGAAGGGCCTGCAATTGAAGATGATTAAATACAACCTCCGCAAATAGCGCGACCGATGCTCGCCGCTCATGCACTCGCTTAAACAGCAGCAGAAGAAAGATAATTCTCCGTTTCAAGAAAGGGAAAGATCTCACTGAAAGCCTTGACAACCTGGGGATCGAAATGAGTACCGGAGTTAGCCAGAATCTCCTGCTTGGCCTGAAGAGAGGTAAACGCTTTCCGGTAGGGACGATCCGTGGTCAGTGCGTCATATACATCTGCCACCGCGATAATCCTGGCGCCCAGAGGAATGTCTTCCTGTGCAGCCTTGTAGTAGCCGCTGCCGTCATATTTCTCATGATGATGAAGAATGATGGGCAGAATATCTCCCACAGTTTCCCCAAGCGGTTCGAGCATGTTGACGGCCAGCAATGTATGGCGGCGAAGGTGGCTTCTTTCCTGGGATGTCAAAGCGGTGACTTTCTGCAGGACCGATTCGCTTACCCCGACTTTACCCAGATCATGCAAAAGCGCGGCTATCCTGATATTTTCAACATCCAGTTGATTGAGCTTCATCTTCTGGGCAATCATTCTGGCAATGATGGAGACACGGTGAGAATGGCTCTGTGTGTAATTGTCAGCCGATTCAATCACCAGCGACAACATTTCAATAATGCCACTGTATGTCTTTTGCAGCTGCTTCTGGGATTGCTCTTTTTTCTCATACAGCAGCCCCATACAATAACCGGTGAAAATCAGAAATATTCCCCAGGTAATCAAATCAAGCCACTTATAGAACTCTGCATTTTCTCCTGATCCGGCAACAAAACTGCGGGGGAACACGTAGGCCATCAGACAGACGGCCACAACAGAAAAGACAGCCGACACAACCGCATAACGCTTGCCGAAAAAGTATGCTCCGAGCAAAACCGGCAGATAGAAAACATTTAAAAACGCCCGCTGGTTGATCACAAAGAAATAGATAAACAAGACGATGGCCACCAGCAGCAACATGATGATCAGCTCTTTGTCAAAATTAAATCTGCTTTTCATAATACTTTTATCCATGCAAAATCTCCGCGTTCAGTATCGTGTAATAAATTTAACGGGCCAGGGAACCGGCATAAAAACCATAAACCGCAACCTAATGCAGATTTAGGGTGATTTCAATGCGCCTGACCAGTTCTTCCCTGCTGACCGGTTTCGCCATAAATTCACGTCCACCCACCGTGCCCGAGTCATTTTTTGCCTCATCTTTTTTACCAGCGTTGTACTTAAAAAAAAATGGGAATGCTTTTCGTCCCATCGTCCAGAAGCAGTTCCTCCGTGACCTCCATTCCGGACAGATCCGGCTTATAAATTTTGGCCGGTTTCAGTCCTTCTTTGCTGCTGTTGGCTGTTATGATTTTGAAATTATGCGTTGTGATGGTTTCAAGATGGTGTTTTACGAAAAAGGGGAATGATTCTTCATCATCGATGGCCAGAATACAAACAAGCTTTTCCATAGCAAAACCTCATTGATCATTTGGCTAGAGGCAGATTGATGACAATTTTGGCACCTTTTTCATTTCACTATAAGCGTATATGATTCCGCCATGCATGTCAATAATTCCTTTGGAAATTGAAAGCCCTAGACCGGTATTGCCGAGAGCCTTGGTGGTATAGAATGGATCAAAAAGATGATCCGTCCCATCTGCTGTAGTGCCGGGTCCCGTATCCCTGAAAAAAGCTCCAGTGCCTTTCTGCCGTCCGTATTTTCTACCTGCCTGCCCCCGATGATGAATTTTCCATTTTGAGACATGACTTCAATCCCCGTTCATAATCAGATTGACAAAAACCTGCATCATCCGACCGCCATCAACAGCAATTTTTGGCTGGTCTGCCTGACTATGGTTTCCTGGGTTTTCTGTTTCTCGACCGGGTCTTTCCGTTTTTATGCCTGGCCCCGGGTTTTGGCCTGGCCGTGCCCGCTTCATCCAGACTGTCCGCCGTCGGCTGAGCAGGCGGCGTATGCAGGGACTGCTGATAATAATCGTCAAACAACATGGCAACAATCGCCAGTTCATCTTCGGATTGCGCCAGACTCCGCACTAACGGCACGAACCTTTTCAAACGCTCTATTTGAATATTATCACGGCTGCGCAAACGGGCTTCCAAAAGCGCGGTAATGCGCTCGGCAACAACTCTTTCGAGCTCATCATTGCCGGGCAGAGGACGTTCCTCCATGCTGATATTGTAGTAACGGGCGATGCTTTGCAGTTTGAACTTTTCCATTTCCGCGACCAGCGAAATGACCACACCGCTTGACCCCATCCTTCCCGTGCGGCCTGCCCGGTGAATATAGGCTTCCGGGTCTTCCGGCGGCTCGTACTGAAAAACATGCGACAAATCCGGAATATCAATTCCGCGCGCAGCAACATCCGTGGCAACCAGAAACCGCAAAGCGCCACGGCGCACCCGCGCCATCACCTTTTCCCGTGAGCTCTGGGCCAGGTCTGAACTCAGCTCATCGGCGTCATACCCGAAACGCTTCAGCACAACGGACAGGTAGTGCACGGTATCTTTGGTATTGCAGAAAATAATCGCCGAAACGGGATTTTCAATCTCGAGTATCCTGACCAGAGACCGTTCTTTGCGCATCCCCGGCACCACATAATAAATATGCTCGCTTTCGGCAACGTGAACCTCGTTGCCGCTTAAGCTCAATAACCGGGGTTCATGTAAAAACTGACCGGCCAGGCGTATGACCTGCGGAGGGTAGGTCGCGGAAAACATGCTGCTCGTAATTTTCGCGGCTGGAATATATTTACGGATCTTCACCATGTCAGGATAGAAACCCATGGACAGCATCCGGTCCGCCTCATCAAAAATCAACATTTTCAGGTGATCAAGCGAAAGGGTGTTTTTAAGCAGATGATCCAGGATGCGTCCCGGTGTGCCGACCACCAGCTGGGCCCCGCCCCGGAATGCTTCCAGTTGGGCATTATATCCGACACCGCCGTAAACAACTGCCGTGCGCAGTTCTGTTTCCGCGGTCAGCGCCTGCGCTTCCCGGGCCACCTGCAGTGCCAGTTCGCGGGTAGGCACCAGAACCAGCGCCTGGGCGACATTTCTTTGCGGATCAATTTTCTGCATAATCGGCAGCAAATACGCCCCTGTTTTTCCGCTGCCGGTTTTTGACTGGATCATCACGTCACGCCCGGCAAGCAGGTATGGAATGGCTTTGGCCTGAACGGGCACAAGACTTGTCCAGTCCGCACGCCTGCAGGCCGCCTGCAACTCGGGAATCAATTCTTCAATAGAGATTTCTCCAAGATCATCGGACAAAAGTGCATCAACCTCCCCGGTCGGCGTTCCATCATTCATAAAGATTCAACCCTTTCATCAACAAAATATTTATTAATATCATTTAGTTTAGTGCGCTTCAGGAATCAAGGAAAAACTTCCGAAACTTTTTTATTTTTTCTGCTTTCCCCTGCAAGAAAATATCTTGACAGTTTCCAATGATTCATATAGCTTACTGGATAATTCGTCAGGGGTTCATTCAGCCCTGCCTTTTGGAGCGATTCAAGGATTCAAATAAACAAGTCGATATTAAATCCGTAGCTGCTAGAAAAATCGGGAATATTCTCCTCGAACTTCTTGAAAATATTGCAGTCTTTACAATTATATATTTCACATCAATATCGAACCTGTTGTTAATCTAAATTAAGGAAACGTGTATGAACATCGAAGACATTAAGAGGCTGCCCATCAGCGAACTCAATAATCTGGCCAAAGAACTGGATGTCCCGGGAGCCAGCGGCATGCGACGCCAGGATCTGATCTTTGCGATCCTGCAAACCCAGGCGGAACAAAACGGCGTGATATCCGGTTCCGGTGTCCTGGAAATTCTGCCGGACGGTTTCGGCTTTCTGCGCGCAGTCGATTACAACTACCTGCCCAGCCCAGATGATATCTACATATCACCTTCGCAGATCCGCCGCTTTAACCTGAGAACCGGCGATACCATTTCCGGCGAAGTCCGACCTCCCAAAGAAGGAGAGAAATATTTCGCTCTGCTGAAAGTGGATGAAGTCAATTTTGAAAGCCCCGAGCAAGCCCGCGATAAAATCCTCTTTGACAACCTGACGCCTCTTTATCCAGATGAAAAATTGAATCTGGAATTTGACCCGGAAAATTTTTCCACCCGAACGCTGGATCTGTTCGCACCTATCGGAAAAGGACAGCGCGCCCTGATTGTTTCACCGCCTCGCGCCGGCAAAACCGTTTTGCTGCAGGATATCGCCCACAGCATCACGGCCAATCATAAAGAAGTCGTTTTAATGGTGCTTCTGATTGACGAACGCCCCGAAGAAGTCACCGACATGCAGCGCAGCGTCAAAGGCGAGGTCATTTCCTCAACCTTCGACGAACCGGCTTCACGCCACGTTCAGGTTGCCGAAATGGTCATTGAAAAGGCAAAGCGTCTTGTCGAGCACAAAAAAGACGTCGTGATTCTGCTTGACTCGATCACACGCTTGGCGCGCGCCTACAACACAGTCGTGCCGCCATCCGGCAAAGTCCTCTCCGGCGGTGTTGATTCCAATGCGCTGCACAAGCCCAAACGCTTTTTCGGAGCGGCCCGCAACATAGAAAATGGCGGCAGCCTGACCATTATCTCCACCGCCCTCATTGACACCGGCAGCCGCATGGATGAAGTTATCTTTGAAGAGTTCAAGGGCACGGGCAACATGGAACTGCATCTGGATCGGCGCATTGCTGACCGCCGTATCTTCCCGGCCTTTGATCTGATCCGTTCCGGAACAAGAAAAGAAGAACTGCTGATTCCCAAAGCAAACCTCAACCGCGTGTGGATTCTGCGCCGTCTGTTGCAGGAAATGAATCCGGTCGACGCGATGGAATTCATTATCGGCAAAATCAGGAAAACAGAAAACAACAAGGAATTTCTGGAGTCCATGAATTCGTAGGGGGATCAAGACGGATCAGCCCCTTGAATAAATGTCTTGAATTTTTGATATTTATAGGATAATGCACCGAATCTGTTACAAATTATAGAACTTTGTTCAAAAGGTTCAGGAGGAAGAAGGAAAGATGAAAGAAGGCATTCACCCGGATTATAAAGAAACAACAATTACTTGCGTTTGCGGCAATGTGATTGCAACAAAATCAACCAAGAAAGACATCAAGATCGAAATCTGCTCCAACTGCCATCCGTTTATGACCGGTAAGCAGAAACTTGTAGACACGGCCGGACGAGTGGAAAAATTCAAGAAGAAATACGAAACCAAAGCCGAAACCGCTCCGAAAGCAAAGAAAACAGCAAAATAAGCGTAGGCTTAACCCTCAGGCGACAGGCAAGCTTCTGGATTTTGTCCCTATGATAAACATGTCACAGCATTCCCCGCATTTATAGCAATCCTCTCATCAAGAGGACAGCTATAAATGCGTTTTTTTCCTTCAGCCAACATTCCCTGAACATTAACCGGACCACAGGATATGGATATTTTACTCAACAAACTTCGTGATATTGAGCTCCGCTACCAGGAACTTGAAGGCCTGCTCAGCGACCCTCAGGTGGTTTCCAAACAGGGGTTGTATCAAAAATATGCCAAAGAACACTCCGATTTAACGGAGCTGGTGGAAACCATCCGCCTCTATGAAAAGCTGAAGGTCCGAATCGCGGAAAACAGGGAACTGCTGTCGGAAAATGACGAAGAAATCCGGACAATGGCCAAGGAAGAAATACCGGTTCTGCAGAAGGAACAGGCAGATCTGGAAGAAAAAATAAAAATTCTTCTTCTGCCCAAAGATCCTAATGATGACAAAAACGTCTTTTTGGAAATCCGGGCGGGCACCGGCGGCGACGAAGCCGGTTTATTTGTGGGTGATTTATTTCGCATGTACGCCCGATATGCCGAATCCCAGGGGTGGCGGGTGGAAATTGTCAGTTCATCTCCTGCGGGCGGTATGGGCGGTTTTAAGGAAATTATCGCCCAGATTGATGGCCGGGGCGCATACAGCCGCATGAAATACGAAAGCGGGACCCATCGCGTCCAGCGCGTCCCAGTGACCGAAGCCCAGGGAAGAATTCATACCTCGGCGGTTACCGTCGCCATCATGCCGGAAGCGGAAGAAGTGGAAGTGAACATTGATCCCAACGAATTGCGCATTGATGTTTACCGGTCAACCGGCCACGGGGGACAGAGCGTCAACACAACCGATTCCGCCGTACGCATCACCCATTTGCCGACCGGCCTGGTGGTTACCTGCCAGGATGAAAAATCACAGCTCAAAAACAAGGCCAAGGCCATGAAGGTCTTGCGCGCCCGACTGCTGGACGCCATGATCCAGAAGCAGAATGCCGAGCAGGCACAGACGCGTAAAAACCAGGTGGGTTCAGGCGATCGTTCCGAACGCATCCGCACTTACAATTTCCCGCAAGGCCGCATCACCGATCACCGGATCAATCTGACCCGCTATGACCTGGACAGTTTCATTAACGGCAACATCGGGTCCATGATTGACGCGCTCGCATCGCATTATCAGGCGGAATTGCTTAACAAACAGGGCTAGAAGGCGGCCACAGGAAATTCCTAATCAATTATTGATGATATCATGACATCACGGATACCCTGATCCGAGATTTTGCTTTGATCAGGAACAAACATGTGGTAAACAGACACCCGATCAAACGATAACGCTGCGCTCACTTGTGAGCTGCTGTTCCGAAACAAGATGACCTGCTGCACGAATCCGTTCAATTCACGCTCTCTTTCCTTTTCAAGTTATTGTTTACATCCATGAATGCGGAAGAATTTCCGGCCGTTTGAAACCTGACGGGTTTGACTGTCAGGGAAATTTGCTCAAGGAGGAAACCATGTCACTTGGATTATTGAAGCGATTCATCATAGAAAAAAACACAAAAAAAGTAATCAGCAAAATCATGCGAAATGTCGATCAAACCCTCCAGGCCAATCCCCGCCTGACAGTGGAAGAATCCCTCGGCATCATTGACAAGAAAAAGGGGATTTTTTTCCCGTCTGAGCAACTGCCGTCAACGGATTTAAAAAGCCTGTTTACAATGATCATATGGAGGTCTTATCAGTACGAGTGCTCCCGCGACCATTCTGACGCATCCCCGGAACACCGGGAAATCGTCGTTAAAACCGTAAACGATTACCTCAATGGTAAAGATCCGGTTAAAATAAAATTTTTGTCTCATGTGAAACCGGACAAGAATTTTATCCATCAGAAAATCATACGTCCGGCATCCCTGGCGGTCAGTGCCCTGGTGGTGTTGGTTTTTTTCGGTCTTGCGATATCCTTTCATTCAAAAACACAGAAAGGATTCCATCAGCCCGGCAAAACGAAATATAGCGCCGTCCTGACCCGGAACAACCTGTTCAGATACAGTGGGCTTTTATCCAGCGGACAGGAGCGTTTGGCGCTTGTCAACAAAGCGATCCATCAGGAAGGTGACCTGATCGACAGTCATGGCCGATATATCCTGAAAAAGATTTATCCACAATTTATTGTCATTCAGAACAGATCCGACCGTTCGGAATTCTCTGTTCTCATGAAATAAAACGGATCCCTGTCACCCGGACATTGTCTTTTTCGGACTGAAACAGACAGGGGGAACTCTTCCCAGGCGGTCTGCCTTGGGGAAAAATGGTTTACGGCGTCCTGTTCTTTCCAGGTTCAAATTGATTTTTCGCCGACCAGAACGAAGGCAGGTGGCGAAGAAGATACATAAGGCTTTTGCGGTGCTGCCACAGACGGCTGCGGAATTTTTTCCGCCAGGCGGCATCGGAGTAAAACCGCTTGACGTATTCATTGTAAAGGTAATCGAGTCTTTCTCTGGATTTGATCCCGTGTGGGACAAAAACAAAATTCAAACAGTTCATAAGGCGCCAGTCCTCTTCAAATGCACCCTCCTCTCGGATCGTTGACCACAGCGGCGCACCGGGAAAAGGCGTGAATTTGGCCATGTTCATGTCATCGAGTTCCAGGGAAAGGATAAAGTCAGACGTGCGCTTTATGGTTTCTTCCGTCTCACCGGGCAGTCCCATCATAAACAATCCCTTGGCGCGCAGGCCCGCGGCCTGAATGCGGCGCACCGTGTCACGCACGTCATCGAGCGACACTCCCGATTTATGGCGGGCAAGCATATCCGGATCCGCCGATTCAATACCCAGAGACACCATCAGGCATCCCGCTTCCCTGAGCATCCTGAGCAAATCATCATCTGTGTAGCCGACACGAACGGCACAGTTGAAGTTGATTCCAAGAGGCTGCCGGGACAATTTTTCACAAAGTTCCAAAACCCGCTTTTTGTTGGCGGTGAAAAGATCATCGTAAATATTGACATGGCGCACACCGAATTTTTCCCGCAGGTATTTCATGTGTTCGTAAATGTAGGCGGCGGAGTTGTAGCGATACCCTTTTTTAAAAACAGAACGGTCGCAGTAAGAGCACTGGTACATACAGCCGCGTGAAGTGATCATGGTTGCCCCGGGCGTCCGGATATAGCTGAAAAGCGGCAAATGGTAATCCCGGGGGAAACCGGTGAGTTTTTCATATGCGGGATAGGGAAGATCGTCAAGATCGCCGATGTGCTTTCTGGGTTCATTGGCGACGGCAACGCCATTATGCCGGCGGATCAGCCCGGGGATTGCCGCAGGGTCAACACCGGCGGCGAGGTCAGAGATTGTGCTCTCGCCCTCACCTGCCGCAAAAAAATCAAAGTCCGGACAGAAAGCAAGCAGGTCTTCCCTGAGGGCCGAAACGTGGACACCACCGCAAACGGTAACAATTCGGGAATTTTGTTTCTTGATCTTTCCGGCGATATCCAAGGCATCCGGAAAAGAGGATGTCGTGGCTGAAAACCCCACAATCTGCGGTCTGAAAGCAAGAATTGCCTGAACCTGCTTATCCAGATCCACCGGGGCGCCGGGACCCAGACAGTCATAAACAAACACATCATGCCCTTCGCGGATCAGATAGGCCGCGATGGAGAGCATCCCCTGCGGCACCATACGGTTGGCAATATCGGTGATGTCACGGCGGCCGGGAAACCAGTTGAACCCGCGTGGATGAACCAGCGCGACGCGTTTTTTTTGCAGAGAAACCATGCTTTCGTTGCTTTCTTCTTATACGGATCATTCCCGCGCACAGACTGTGTCGTGATGTCATTGCGAGGGAGGGAAACGACCGAAGCAATCTCATAAGTTCACGAAGACATGAGATTACCACGACGCCTGAGAGGCGTCTCGTAATGACAAAGAAGAATTGCAACACCATCTCTGCACGGAAAGGACAGACTGCTATCCCTTACTTTGTAACCGCGGCAACCAGTGCCTGGCGACCGCTCGCATGATGATTCCCATGGACGACCAGGGCGGATTTTTTTGTCAGAAAGGCGCGCGCCAGACCAAAAGCCGACGCCGTCGAAGAAATTCCGCACTGCGGAAGATAATCCTCGATGTCCCATCCGCGTTTTTTCCAGGATGCTTCATCAAGATCGAACAAACGAAAACCGGGCAGGAACAGGCGGTTGATTCCGTGATCTTCGCCGGAAGGCAAAATTCTCGCAGCCAGATCTTCACAACGTTTCAGCCAGACATCCGAAAGGGTCTGGCCGTTTTGCTCCACACGGTCTGTGATCCCGACGGACAAAATATCACCAAGTTTTTTCTCTTCGCTTCCGCCCACCAGAAGCCAGGAGCTCCCCTCGCCCATCGGAGCAACGCGATATTGGCCGGAAATCAGATTCATCCGTTCGCGATAATCTTCAACGCTCGGCGTAAATACATCACAGCCTCCGACCAGCGCGAGGTCCAGCTCTCCCGATTCCAGATAACTTTGCGCCAGCCAAAGCGCGGATTCAAAAGAGAGTTCCTCCTGCGAAATAGTCAGCACGACGCCCTTGATTTCGCAGACCCGGGCAACGAAAAAAGCGGCGGCGTTGCTGACAGAATTGGCAAATTGGTTCGGACTGGGAAATCCGCCTTCATGTTTAAACACCTGTGTGATAAACGGCAGAATCTCATCGATGTTCCCAAGACCGGTAGCCAAAAAAATGCCGACTTTTTTCTCCTTTAACTCTTCAGGAGGAATGCGGTTGAGGCAGGCCAGCGCTCCTAAACAGACCAGCTTGATGAACCGGCCGGCGCGCCGCATGGGCTGTCCCATCATTTTCTGCACCAGGGCATCGGGATTGAAAGGCAGCCTGGCTTCCTCCCAGGCGGCGTCCTCGTTGGGAGTAAGCGAAGGCCCCAGATAACCGGCCGAGATCACCGGCATGACGGAAGGTAATAATTTTATAGTCATATTTCTAGATTCGCTGTCATTCCCGCGAAGGCGGGAATCCAAAGGTTACATGGATCATAAGATTATTTTAACTTATCTCTTGATATAAATCCACCCATTGTGGATTATGCTTTTCAATCAGATTTATCTTCCATTGCCTGTTCCATTTTTTCATTTGCTTTTCCCTTAAAATCGCTTCGCTCACATCTCCGTATGTTTCATAATAAAAAAGATTGTGGACTTTATACTGTTTAGTAAATCCTTCTACATCATTTTGTTTATGTTCATAAACACGTTTTACCAAATCGCCAGTTACACCAATATACAAAGTCCCGTTCCTTTTGCTTGCCAGAATGTAAACATAATATTGTTTCAATTTTCAATCAGCGATTATTCTAGATTCCCGCCTTCGCGGGAATGACAATATATAGCATTACTTACATTTTACTTATGATATAACTCGTGCACGTTCCACCGAAACCGAAGAAGGTAAAGAGATACGCGCCATTATTCGCAGGTAAATTCACCTGCGAAGGGACAAAGCCGATTTCCGGGTCCATTTCCGTAAATCCGAAACTGCGGGGAAGCGTTCCCTCTTCCAGGCAGGAGAGCCACAGGGCTGTCTCAACCGTGCCTGCGGCGCCCAGACAGTGGCCGATGGCGCCTTTTATGGAAATCACCGGCGGCAGTTTATTTTCAAACACTTTAGAAAGCCCGCGCCCCTCGGAAAGGTCATTGTCTCTTGTGCCGGTACCATGTGCTTTGATGGCAACAATCCCTGCGGGTGCCATCTGTGCTTTGTCAAGCGTATGCGACACCACGCTTTTTACCAGCTCACCGTCGGTGCCAGCGGAGGTCAGGCTGCTGTTGTCATTAAACAGGTAGCCACCCGAAAACAGAAATTTGTTTTTACCGGCACCAAGACCAGGACCTTGTTCCATAATCACGCATGAAGAAGCTTCGCCGATCTGCATGCCTGAACGCAGATTGCAGAAGGGCCGGCATTGTTCTGAATCGTAAAGCAGCAGGCTGGCAAAACCCTGCAGCGTCAGATTTAAAAGCGGTTCAAAACCGACAACAATGGCCCGTTTGATTTTCTTTTGCGCAAGCAGGTCAGCCGCAACGACCAGCGCATGTGAACTGGATACGCACGCCATGCTGAACGTAAGCGGCAGGCCGCGAATACCGTATTTTCGGGCAATCTCTTCAGCCACCTCGCCCGGCCCCCGGTTGCGGCAGACGATCGGCGGCGACTCCTTACCGGGATTTAGCCTCACGGATTCGGTAAACTCAAATTCGTTGCGTATAAAAATGCCACCGGTGGTCCCTACCAGCAGCATGGACTCTTCAATTTCTACAGAGGTCAATCCCGCACGATCCAAAGCCTCGGTGATGGAGGCATCAAGCATCTTCAGCGATTTTTCCAACGGATTCCCGTCATAAGCGACTTCAAATGCCTTGAAGTCGCGATTGGTCAGGTGAGACGACGAGCAGATTCCCGCAGGCCGCACGTTGCCGGCAATCAGATTGCGGGCGGACTCGGATGCGCTCCATCCCAGCGCGGTCACAGCTCCCCATCCCCGGATATAAATATCACTTCTGCTCACTTTTTAACCTTTGGTGCGCTGATAATGAAATCGGCCAGCGTATCAAATGACTGCATCGCCTTGGCCGCAGTTGACGCATTTTTCAATTCCACACCGAACTGATAACGAATTTCCATCGCGATTTCCATCGCATCCAAAGAATCAAGCTTGAGTGGCCCCGGGCCACCGATAAACGGAACATCGGTAGGAACGTCCTCCGGTTTGACATCCTGAACCTCGCACGCCCTGATAATCAGCTCCTTGAGCTTGAAGATCAGGTCTTCGCGCGATTTCACATTTAATTCCTGATACGCTTTTTCTAAATCCATTTGACTCTCCTTCCTGCAATATAAAAGCAGATTCCCGCGAATACTGTCAATATAATTAATCTGGGCAGGATATCCCCAAACGAAGCATCCCTGAGAAAAATATCCAGGTACGCCTGGTGCGCCCAGTACATCGGCGAAATCATCGCCAGCTTCTTCATCATCAGCGGCATGAGAATGTGCGGCATCATGATCCCGCCAAAAACGGCCATCAATATGGCCCCTGTCGCCGCAAGGGTTGAAGCCTGCTCGGTGGTTTTAGCAAAAGCCGCAACCAGCACCCCATAACCGGTTGTGGCGGCAGCAACAACGATGGTAACAGGCACCATGTGCCAGCGATGTTCGCCCAGGTTGAAAGAAAAACTGATAATGTGGGACATTACGTAAACCCCCACCAGCATCATCAGGATGAACTGAAAAACATTGATAATATAATAAGGCACAATCTTCCCCAGGATCACCAGATTGGTGTTGACCGGATAAGTAAAAAGACGCTGGAGGGTCCCGTCCTTTTTCTCTTTGAGAAAACCCACGGACATGGGAATGGCAATGAAAAACATGGCAAATATCGCGTAAGCCGGAACATTTTGCTGAAGAGGGGTGGGAAATTCTTTGTTCGGCTTTTTCTTTTCGGTGACCAGGTCGGCAACAACCATCTCGAGGTTGTCGATCCCCATGACGACTTCCACAGTCAGGCTGATGATCAGCGACCGGGCCGCAATTTTATAACCGGCGTCAATCACGGGGTCAAAATACATTTCCACCGGCTTTTCGCTGTCTTCAAAGCCCTTTGGAATCGTAATAATTGCATGCGCCCTGCCTTCGGCAAAAATTTTGTCATCATTCATGCCGGCGGGACGTTGAACCTCTTCGATCAGCTTATTGGTCCGGATCTTTTCCGCCAGAAGATTTGCCTTGGGAGATTCGCTTTCATTTTGAATCACCAGCTGGATTTTCCGTCCGGTCAGCTTATCTGCCCATACGCCCTCCATGGCCAGGGACAAAAAGAAAATCAGCGCCACCGGCATCAGGAAAAGTAGCAGAACCGTCTGCTTGTCGCGAAGCAGGATCAGCATTTCTTTCTTGATCAATTCTTTCAGCTGGTTAATCATCGCGTAATCCCCTACCCGTCTTTTCCAGAAAGAATTTTTCCAGATCACTGATTCCGGACATCGGCCCGTTAAAGATTACTTCGCCTTTGTCCACCAATGTCACACTGGAGCATAAACGCTGTGCTTCTTCCATAATGTGCGTGGACAGCAGAATGGTCATGCCCGCGGCATTCAATTCCAGCAGGGTATCATAAATATGATTGCGGCTTTGCGGATCAACTCCCACCGTGGGCTCGTCAAGCAACAGCAGCTTCGGCGAATGCAGGAGCGCCGCCGCCAGATTCAGGCGTCTCTGCATGCCTCCGGAATAGGTGGCAACCTGATCTTCCGCATGATCGCTAAGGCCGACTCTTTCCAGCAGGTTTTTGGTACGCAGCCCAATCTGTTCTTCCTTCAGTCCGGCCATCGCACCAAAGAAGCGAAGGTTCTCGCGGGCTGTAAGCGACGTATAGAGCGATATGGGTTGAGGCGCGTACCCGATCGATAAAAGAGCGCTGCGGTCCGGCATTTTTGTACCAAAGATCGACACCTCTCCTGTATATCCCCTCATCTGCCCTGTGACAATCCGCATCAGGGTTGACTTTCCCGCTCCGTTGGGTCCCAGAAGAGCCTGAATCCGCCCGTCCGGAACCGACAGCGAAACGTTCTTCAGCGCAAAGACAGATGCCTCTTCATAACGAAATGTAATGGAAGAAATATCCAGCGCGTTCATGTCTTCAGTTTCCCCACCACCTTACCCAGGTCCTTAAAGAAATTCTCTTCACGTCCCGCACAGATCAGCATCAGTCCACCTGCTTTGGCAAAGGTCTCCTTCTCTTTGTTTCTTTGCTTGACAATACGCGCGGCCGTCACGGAAAATGCACGCCAGCTATCGCCAATAGCATTCATTTCTTTTGACAGATCGGCAAGCTCACCCGAACCGAACAGTTGTGCAGCTTCCTGCAAAAAAGCGGCATACATGTAACGGAATCCACCGCCGCCCGTGCCAACCTCTTCCACCCAGCGGATAAGACCGACGAGCTGCCGGCAGGCTTCATCAAAGCCAAGTTTGTCCGGACTTTTGATGACTTTTTTAGCAAGAAAACGCATGCCGCGTACACCGAAAATCGGCATGGGGATGTTCAGCATCATAAAACAGGTACTTTTCATGCCCTTGATGGACGCATTCCGCAGATCAGGACGGGGATTGACGGATTTGAGATAATACATATAGCCATGCGGGTTTGCGGGGCCGGGCGCAAAACGCGCCCGTTCGAGATCGGCTACCGGGCAATCTATTGGATGTTCCAGCATCGAGTCGCTGATGCGAAAAACACCGTCGGTTTCACGTAAAGCGATGATGTTGTGTCCCAGAAAATTCCAACGAAAACGTTCAGACAGATAGGGAAGCCAATACATGTTTGTTGTCATACCGACGATCTGTCCGGTTTTAAGCACCTGTTTTAGCTCATCCATGCCTTTTTGCGGATTACGAAACTTTTTTGTAACAAATTCTGCGCCCAGCCTTTTGGCCGTCTTATGAAATATGGACCCCGGTGCCGCCCGGAAGGTGCTGATCGGCAGACCTGTCATTTTCATAAACGGCAGATAGCCGAAAAAAATGCCGCTGCCGATACCGAAAACCATTGGTTCGGAAATATCCATTCCTTTATCGCGAAGCAATGCCGACGTGACACCACTTTCACAATGCGCCGCATGATAATGGACAAAGGGTTTGCCATTGGCTTTGAGTTCTGTAGCCATGAAAAAATATTATCCTTCCCTATGCTTCGCTATCCGGCACGGTTTTCAATTCTTCCGGGGTAACCGCAAGAGCCACGGCATAGCGATCTAAAACCGAGGATTTAAGTTTGGCAAATATCTCGGGACGCATATGCCTTTTGACCCGAAATACCGCTATACCTGCTGCCCTGGCCAGAAACTTCACATCCATCTGCCGTACTGCCATATGATAACAGAGCGGGCTTTTCAAACCGGCAATGACCTCTTTTCTGGCATTCTCGATATTGGCGCGTACTTCAGAAACAATCGCGGCCACGCACACTTCTTCCGACCAGCAATGATTCGTATCAAGGACATATTTCCTATTATCGTTTTGCGTGTAATACCCTTTCGGCATTCCGTCCTTAAAGATTTCTTTTTCTAATTCCATAGCCGGTTCCTTTTGATCATGTTGATGGATTTATTTCTTTTATCCTAATTTCAGCAAGTCTCAAAGAAATTTTTCACAAAGAAAAAAGGATCAATTCAACCGTCTGGGATATCAAAATAGACAAAAAAACAACTTATGAAATACAGGAAACCTTTATGCTTTAAGTTTTTTAACAACTTTCTGGAGGTCTCTGAAAAACGCTTCTTCGAGATCCGCACATTTCAAAATCAGCCCTCCTGCATTGGCAAAGGTTGCTTCGGGCCTGTTGCGCTTCTTAATGATCCGCGCGGACATCACGGAAAATTCCCGCCAGGTATCGCCGATAGCCGTCATGTCGCGCGAAAGCCTTACCAGATCTTCCGAACCGAACAGTTCGGATGCTTCCTGTATAAAAGCGGCATACATATACCGAAATCCCGCCCCCCCCGTGCCGGTCTCTTCCACCCAGCGGACAGTTCCGGCCAGGTGGCGACAGGCTTCCTGAAAACCAAGTTTGACCTCACTTTTGACAATTCTTTTAGCCAGAAACCGCATGCCCCGAACACCAAAAATCGGCAGAGGAATCCTGAGCATCAAGCCGCAGGAGTTCTTCATTCCCTTGATGCAGGCTCGCCGCAGATCAGGATGGGGATTAATGGATTTGGTGTAATACATAAACCCACGAGGGTTCATGGGCCCTGGCACAAAACGCGCCCGTTCCAGGCCTTCCGCAGAGCAATCTACCGGATCGCCAAATGTCGGGTCACTGATGCGAAAACCACCTTCGATTTCACGTAAAGCAATGATGTTGTGCCCGCCAAAATTATGGCGGTGACGTTCGGACACGTAGGGAAGCCAGTAAAGATTGGTAGCCAAACCAACAATGTGACCGGCTTTAAGCACCTGCCTCAGCTCATTCATGCCTTTTTGGGGATCGCGATAAGTCTTGATCACAAGATTCGCACCCAGCCTTTGGGCCGCCTTGCGAAAGACCGTCCCGGGCCTATTGCGAAAAGCAGTGACCTGCAAATGTACAAGTTTTACAGACGGCAGATAACCAAAAAAAATACCGCTGCCGATGCCGAAAATCATCGGCTCGGAAATATCCAGGCCCTGATAGCGAAACAGAGCGGATGTGACTGCTGTTTCACAATGTGCGCCATGGTTATGGACAAAGGGTTTGCCATTGGCTGCAAGTTCTGTAGTCATGAAAAGATAGCATCCTTCCTTAATTTTATCTATTCGGCACGGTTTTTAATTCTTCCAGTGGAATTCTCAATGCTTTTGAGTAACGATCTAAAACAGACGGCTTTAGTTTGGCAAATATCTCCGGGCGCAGATGCCTCTTCACACGGAATGTCGCTATTCCCGCCGCCTTGGCAAGCATCACGGGATCCATCTGCCGCAGCTCCATATAATAGCAAAGCGGGCTTTTCTGACCGGCAAGCACTGCTTTTCTGATTTCCTCGAGATTGGCGCGATTACCAGCAATAATAAGGGCACAAGTTACTTTTTCCGCCCAGGGAGCGTCTGTCTCAAGGACATACCGACCCTGATCATCGTGTTTGTAGTATACCTTTGGCAACCCGTCACTAAAAATCTCGTCTTCAAAATCCATTGACCGTTCCTTCTGATTATGTTGACATTTTCTTGCTTACCTTGAAATCTTTGCACAATGATCGAATTATCATAAACTTGCAGGTCACGCGTGTCGACACAATCGTATGTCATTCCGCCTAAGGCGCGTGAGGAATCTTGAAAAACGAAAAGAAAAGATTTCTCGCTGCGCTTCGAAATGACAAGAAGATGAAACGATTAACTGTGTAGGTTATGACACCGCAGGTATTATGCAAAGATATTACTCTGCCTCCGTCAGTCGGGCACATTTCCCTTCATATCAGGCCCCTGATTCCCGTAATCGACCCCGCTTCATACAATAAAATTGATACACAGCAAAGCAAATTCTCGCTGGAGATCATTTATTTAATTTTATTGATTTTTTTGCCAAGAAACGGCTCGAAGTGATGCCATTCGTAAGGATGCTCCGAAGCAAAACGCGCCAGATCATCGGCATACAGTTGCACGGATTCCAAAACCGCCTTTTTCCGGTCCGCCCTGGTTGCAGCAACCACCTTTCTTCCTTTGGAAACCTTGATGTGATAAATGCCCTGCGATTTTTGATACACAAAAAACGTCATGAGCGGAGAGCCGGTCATCAGGGCAAACAGGTGCGGCGTATCAGGCAGCCGCACTTCATGTCCCAGGAAATCCGCGGTGACGTAACTCTGATCCCCCCACAGACGGTCGCCTGTCATCGACACAATGCCTCCTTCGCGCAGAAAGTTGATCCCTTCCAGCAGGGCAAACGGCGACTTTTCCTTTTCATCCGTTGCAACAATCCGGATGCCCTTTTGCGCCAGTTTTTCTTTCTGAATACCCTCCACCTGTTCCTTGTGTTTGGCCCCCAGGAAAAGCATGATCGGCAGCCCTTTTTGGTTGAGCCGCTCGGCGGCCAGTTCCCAGTTGCCAATGTGCGACATCACAACGATCGCCCCGGTCTTTGCGGCCACGGCCTCGTCCAGATGCTCCCATCCCTCACGGACAAATTCGGCCTTCTCGCCCGCCCATGGAATAAATCGGTGGGTATAGACATCCGTAAAATTATGAAACTGCTTCCAGGCGCAATACAGGGCGTATGCAAAACCCCTTTCGGGGAAAAGCGCGCGATAGAATCTGACGCTCTCTTTCACGCGCAGCCCAAACAGGAAAAAGTAGCCGGTGGCAATAAACCAGGACAACGTGCGGAAAAACCACAGCCCCAGCTTATGCGATAGATAAAGCATAATTTTATAAAATAATTTTTTCATCATAGTCTACTTGCTTTCCATTCAGAGGCGGTCAAGCGGACTCTGCAGTCCGCGGATATCGCGGGCCATGACATGCGTGTAAATCTCTGTAGTCTTGACATCCGCATGGCCAAGCAGTTCCTGGAGAACACGGATGTTCACACCGTTTTCGAGCATGTGCGTAGCAAAACTGTGGCGCAGAGTGTGGCAGCCGACTTTTTTGTCAATTCCGGCTTTCTCTGCAGCCCGCTTCACCGCTTTCTGCAGGGCGGATTCAAGAACGTGATGTCGCATTTTTTTTCCGGACCTCGGATCGACTGAGATGTTTTTCGCGGGAAATACCCACTGCCAACCGCTTGACCGTGACGCTTTGGGGTATTTTCTGAGCAATGCTTCCGGAACATAAACCTCGCCGAAACCTTCCTCCAGATCTTTATGATGAAGCGCCTTGACTGCAGCAATCTGCCGCATCATCTCGTCACGCACGTTCTTTGGCAAAACGGTTGTCCGGTCTTTGCCGCCCTTGCCGCCCCGAACGAAGATCAGGCCCTGTCCAAAGTCGATGTCCTGAACACGAAGGCGAAGGCATTCCATCAATCTCATGCCGCTGCCGTAGATCAGCTTTGCCATGAGCGCCGGTTTGCCTTCTATAACGGAAAGAAGCCGATGAACCTCCTGCTGCGTCATAACCGTGGGTGGACGGGCAGAACGTTTGCTGCGCGCCGGGGTGATTTCCTCTTCCAGCTTCAGATCCAGAACCTGTTTATAAAGGAAGACCAGCGCATTGAGCGCCTGCCTTTGCGTTGAGGCGGTCACCTGGTCAACGGTTGACAGATGTGAAAGAAACGCCTCGATGTCTTTTGCTCCGAGGAGTTTCGGATGGGTTTTCCCTCCGAAGTAATGGATATAACGAAGAATCCATTGACAATAGGTCTGCTCCGTGCGATATGAATAATGATGATACCGAAGGACCTCGCGGACCTGATCCATTAGCTTTCGTTTCGGATTGGGATGGAACTTCGATTGTTTAATCTGCTTCATATTAAAAAAATAAAATATTATTCATTATATATAAAACTTCTTCGTTATTGGCTAAGGAGAATGCAGCAGGGCAGACGAGCTTGATTTTCCATATTTTGCCCTTGAATAGCGTAATAAGTGGAATTTGGCAACTCAAAATGTAATAAGTGGAATATTCAGCGGCCAATTTTCCATGTTTTATACTTTAATATCAGAATAAGTGGAAATTCTTTCCATCTATATGATCCAATATGATGGAACATTTTCCGTCTATTACTCTGTTGTGTGAAAAGGAGAATACTATGGATTTAACAATAAAAAGAAGTTTAACTGACAAATGGAAAAAGTATTTTGCTGGAAGTGAACTTCCTATAGCATGTTTCTATTCGGATGATCTTAATGGTGCTGAATTCCCTGATGCTCCCAAACCAAATAAACACGGCCTTACCTGCCTTTTCAGCCAACTGGCCCCTGTCCGGATTGGCAAAGCCCGTGCTTTCAACCAGGATAATCTTGGATGCTGGGGGTCAAAGGGTTTATTGGGCTTTATACCTGCCGGGGCTGACGAGCAAACAATAAATTTTATGGTGAATATCGAAAGATATAAAAAAGGCCCTGATCATGTAAGAGCAATATTTGAAAATAACCCTCCTTTAAAGGCTGAGAAAAAATACCTGGTCTTCAAACGCTGGGATTCATTAACTGAGAATGATGATCCTCAGGTCGTTTTCTTCTTCTGTACCCCAGACACTCTTTCAGGGCTGCACGGTTTAGCAAACTACGATACGATGACACCTCATGGTGTAATAGCTCCATTCTGTTCAGGTTGTGAAATGCTCATCGCTTTCCCAATGAAAGAATTGAAATCCGAAGATCCCAAAGCAGTCATCGGACTGCTCGACCCAAGTGCTAGGGGGTGTGTAAAACCAAATCACCTGAGCTTTTCAATCCCATGGCCGAAATTTCTTTCTATGCATGCAAATATGGATGACTGCTTCCTAAACACGTATGTTTGGGAAAAACTTCATAATCGTCTTGATCCACTAGAAAAGTGAGCAATCAACACACAACCTCTGGGTCAACAAGGACTGGCTATTCCGCCGCGCTACATAGCCAGCCTGTTACCCAGGCCGTTATGCATAAAAATAGATACATAAATGCCATACATATACCCATATTATCATATTGTATTAAATACATAAATCTGGCATACTCAGCATATGAAGAAGGCAACGTTTGAATGGGATGAGGAAAAGAATAAAGAAAATCAAACAAAGCATGGCGTATCTTTTTTAATTGCGCAACACGCTTTTCTTGATCCTCATCGTGTTATTGCGGAAGACATTACCCATAGCACTGACGAAAATCGGTATTATTGTATGGGGCATGTCGGCGAGGGTATTTTAACAGTCAGGTTTACGTATCATGGCAACGTCATCCGTATCTATGGTGCGGGCTACTGGAGGAAAGGAAAGAAAATCTATGAAGAGCAAAATAAAATATAATGAAGAACCTATGGGCGATTTAAAAGTCGTTAAAGACTTTCTCCCGCCTCCGGATAAGTTAGTATTGAAAGAAGATAATGTAAAAGTAACCATTTCCTTGAAGAAATCGAGCATCACTTTCTTCAAAGAACATGCAAAGGCCCAGAATACCTCTTACCAGAGAATGATCAGAGAGGTAGTAGATTGGTATGCCTCGCACTATAAAAAAAGCGCGTAACCAGGCGCTCCACCCGATCGCAGCCCGCTGGGCTGCTCCGGGTGAGCTTTTCGTACGGCCGCGCTGCGCGCGCCCGTACGGCGAGTTGCGCGGTCGCACTCGCCGTTGGGCCAAAAATATAACGATATTTCAATGGGGGTACACAGATGTACAAAGTAGACCTTGAAAATAAAAAACTGATTGAAATACCAGTCACTGCCTTTGGCACTCTCAACCTTAAAGAGAGATTTGATATTCAAGAATGGATAAGCGGCACGCCTAAAATTCTCGGAGAGGAACTCCTCATAATAGCTAAGGAGCTTTTCTTGCCTTCAGGCAAGCGGCTTGATCTTTTGGCCGTGGATAAGCAAGGTGCATTAGTAATTATTGAGTTAAAAAGAGATGATTCAGGAACTGATGTCGATTGGCAGGCCATCAAATATGCATCTTACTGTTCAAGTTTTACGCAAGATGAAATTTATAAAACCTTTGCAGAATATCTCGGCTCAAATGATGATGACGCCCAAGATAAAATTGAAGCATTTATAGACAGCGAACTTGAGGAGCTTAATCAACAGCAACGTATAATTTTGGTATCAAAAGAATTCAATTCGGAAGTTATATCTGCAGTTCTCTGGCTTCGCGAATTTGAAATTGACATAGCATGTGTTCGACTTACGCCGCACCTCGACGGTACGGGCAGTCTATTCGTAAATTCGGAGATAATAATACCGCTGCCTGAAGCTAAAAATTATATCCAGAAGAAAGAAACGAAACAAAAAGTGCAGAGGGAACCAGGAAAGAGTTCATTCTCACTTGAAAAGGCTAATCTTCCAGACGATCAGTTAAGAGAAAGAATAATACAGTCTCTCACTCGTTCGAGCGATTTAACGCCGCGTCTTCGTGCTTTCCTCGAAATAATCGTTCAGGAACCGCGTGCTTATGAGCGCGAGGAGGTCAAGGCAGCACTTCAAGAAGCTGGCATTGGTGACGACATCGGCCAGACGGGTCGTTATCTCAGCAATATTTCTCAATTTCTAACAAAGAAATCGAATCCACACCTTAGGCAGATAATTGAATTTGAGAGTGGTGGTTTTCACGGTCAAATAAAAAATAATTACAAAGTTCATCCAGAATTCAGGGATTTATTAATCAAATGCTTGGAAGAAACAGCATCGAAAATTAACAGCGAAGGCCAACAATAAAATCGAGGCGACCGGAAATAAGCTGGCGGTTTTTTTCAAACGTCGGTGCGCCGGCGCCTCATTTCTGTCGTTGGGCCGCACAATTAATCATGCTTGACGTTAATCACGACATGCGTTATTATATGATATATGATTAGATCATTTAAATGTAAAAACACAGAAGCGCTATCAAAAGGTAATTATGTCAGGCAGTTCGATAATATTGCCAAGATTGCACGACGAAAGCTCAGGCAGCTCGAAATCGCTGGCCGACTTGATGATTTAAGGGTCCCACCTGGCAATCACCTTGAGGCGCTTAAGGGTAATCGTTTTGATCAACACAGTATCCGAATTAACGATCAATGGCGACTCTGTTTTCGTTGGACGGATGCAGGTGCAGAAGATGTCGAAATTGTCGATTATCATTGAGGAGTATCTATTATGAAGAAGTTAGAACCCATCACTCCTGGCGAAATCTTATTAGAAGAATTTTTAAAGCCAATGGGGATAAGTCAGTATCGATTGGCCAAGGAAATAGGTGTGCCAGCCCAGCGTATCAGCGAAATTATCAGCGGCAAGCGCTCGGTTTCAGCCGATACAGATTTAAGACTGTGTCGTTTCTTTGGTTTAACCAACGGTTACTGGTTACGCGCTCAAGCCGCCCATGATACTGAGGTAATCGAGCGCTCTCTTGCCCCCATACTAAAAAAGATCAAACCTTGGTCAAAGTATCCGGCCCAACAAGACGCTGTAGCCGATGTTCGTTCCTCACACGGCTAAGCTTGGTCGTTAGGCGCGAGGTAACTATCTGGGTTATTAGGAGAAACCTCTATGTCAATTGATTCGTCAAGGATTGTCTGCACTGGCTGCGACTACGAAACACGCGAGGTGTATCGCCCTATTCGGATTCGATATCAAACCACGAACGGGAGGACCGTCGAGACGGGCCGTGCCAAAGGATGGTGTTACGACTGTGCAAGCTATTCCGATATCGAAAGAATGAATCAAGGAGAGTTGCACAACGAGTTGGTTTCAAAAGAGCGCGAACGGCTTGAGGTACGCCATCGTCAGGATGAGTTGAATCGAGGTCTCCTCTCCAACTTCCGGCATCGGCCAGAGAAGAGGCAATTGCAGGATCAACTTGAATGGTTGGACAAGGAGATAGCCGAGGTTGGCGGATTGCTTGAAATTGCGAAGAGGAGAAAATCAAAAGCAAGATGCCTAAAGTGCTGGTCTGATAGAACCGCTCCACTAAGATTTAACTCTGAAGATAATGTTGCGCATGACTTTCAGCACAAGTGCGGTGGGAACTTGCAGATCATTCATGACCACTCAGGGCCGCGATTTCACTTCCGCGTGTCCACTTATGTTCTTAACGAAGAAGGAGAATTCATTGGGAAGGAATGACTTGCCTAACAAGGCAAATTAACACGGACGCTTCGCTGTCGCTCAGTGCCGGTTATTTGCTCACGTTGGGCATAAATATTCATTCAAGAATCTATTGACAAAGTGTAGCCATTAGGCTACAGTACTGCCATGATTGAAATTCGCAAAACCGAAATATTTGCTAACTGGATTGACAGCCTAGAAGATATTAGAGGTCGTGCTCGCATACAGGCAAGAATTGAAAGACTGGCTATGGGCAATCCCGGAGATGTCAAGCCAGTGGGTGAAGGTGTTTCGGAAATGCGTATTGATCATGGTCCCGGCTATCGGGTTTATTACATCAAGCGTGAACGTACGGTGATAATCCTGCTGGCGGGTGGAGACAAAAAGTCACAGGCAAAAGACATTAAAACCGCACTTCGCTTGGCAAGAAATTTGTAGGAGTAAATCATGGCAAGAACAGTTACAACAAAATATGATGTATCCGAGCACCTTCGCACACCTCAGGAAATGGCAGCTTATCTGGAAATGTGCATTGAGGAATCAAAAGGTGATGCGGCCTTTATTGCAAAGGCGTTAGGCGACATTGCAAAAGCTAAAGGCATGTCTCAGGTTGCGCGTGATGCCGGATTATCACGTGAGAGCTTATATAAAGCCCTGTCCGGTGAAAGAAGTCCGGGATTCGATACTGTTCTTAAAGTAATTGGCGCCTTGGGTATCAAGTTACATGCAGCCGCTGAACATTCGTCCAAATAGCAGCCCAACAAAAGCAATCCAGCCGATCGCTACGCTCCGGCTGATTTTTTTCGTTGGGTATGAATATCATTGACAAAACCATATCGATCATGATATCGTAGCACAAAATAGATCGATGGAGGTATTGGCATGCAATCAGTAACCGTATCACCAAAATATCAAGTTGTTAT
>MWDG01000025.1 GCA_002070455.1 Deltaproteobacteria bacterium ADurb.Bin151 | reverse complement strand
CCCTTTCCTTAAACATCGTTAAAAGCGGACATATCATGTGCTACAAAATAGGACTTTTCTATTTGCTACTAACAGGGTTTTTTATCAAACCGATTCCCTGTTTGTCTTTTTTAACCATTGATTCAGTTTCGCTTTTTCGTTTTCTGTCCATTTAGCGGAGAAGCGGACAGACAGGAAAGATTCATAAATCTTATCCATGGTTTTAACCGCGTTTTCAATCAGATAAATCCGCTCCAGCAGGGCTGCTGAAGGGTCCTCCGGGGATTCGGTCCAGTCTTTAACCGGCATTTTCATGGATTGGAAATAAAAGGTATCTGCTTTAAAATGAAACTCCCATTCATTCTGATCGCAGAGAAGCCTCATACAGGCTTCTTTCACTTTTTTACCCTGACGGATGGCTTCCTTGCCTTCAATAAGTTCGGCATGCAGACCCGAGCAGACAACACCCTGTGCGTATTCTCCTTCACCCGCCTCCAGAACGATTCGTTTGAGCAAATGCAGTTCCACTTCTTCATTCTTTGACAGGGCGATGTGGCCGCTTCTTTCTTCGGATTTAAACCATAGCCAGGTGAGAAATTCACGGCCGATCGATGAAATATCAGCTCCGTCAGCATTGTCCTGCGTTTTAATTTTAAGGATTGCCGGATGCTGCTGCGGCAGGATTCTTACAAGATTCAGAGAAAAGGTTTTTTTAAACAACTCCACAAAATCATCAGCGACTTTGTCTGACAGCGATGAAAAATATAATTTGTTCTGTCCCACCGCCCATAAAACATCATAGAAAGAAGGGACAGGATCGCTTTTGGACATGAGCTCCAGCCTGACCCGGTCTTTGATGCCTTCATTCATGGCTTTGCCGATTCGGGTTTGTTCGTGCTCGGCCAGAAATTTTCTCTGCTCTTCCATGAGGCGAACCTTCATCAGTTTCGGAGAAATCTGCTTGCGGTCAATTCTGAGAGAAAAGATCAGATAGTCGCCCAGCGCGTAGTTGGCTCCTTCAAAGTCAGCGTCGAGAATGTCCGTCAGTGAAACCCAGCCCATCCTTTTTTCTTCCGTGGCATTGCGTGCTTCCCGATAAGAGTTGCCCTTGATCCGGTTGCTGACAAAAGCATTGAAAGCCTGCGGCAGCTGTCCTTCCACGGAGAACTGCATAAAAGAGAAATTGCCCTTGATTAACCCCATTTTCTTCACCTCACAGGCGCGCACCGTATCGCATCGGGCGCTTCTCTGTCAAGGATTTATGTTCTAAGAATATCTTTATAAATCAAAGAGGTTACATTCATGTTTGAAAAAATTATCCATAGACAGCATCTTCTTTTTATGTTACGAAACCACGTCTTTTTAGGAGTTTTTCAGGATGAAAATTAAAAAAGTCGGCATCGTTGCCAACATTGAAAAGGAAAATATCGCTCAATTTGCCGGTTCCCTGAAAAAATGGCTGGAAAGCAGGGGAATTAAAGTTTTCCTGGAGGCGAACCTTGCAGTTGCTATTGGCGGTACAGGGGGATTCAAACTCCAGGACCTGGCCGCCCGGGCGAATTTGATTGCCGTTCTGGGAGGCGACGGCACCATGCTGCGCACAGCCCGATATATCGCGGAGCATTCCGTACCGATCGTCGGCATCAACATGGGAACTTTTGGGTATCTCACGGAAGTCAATTTGAACGAAACAAATGCGGCGCTGGAGCTCATTTTAAAAGGCGATTATCTGACGGAAAAAAGAATGATGCTCGATGTTAGGATCCGCCGGGGGAAAAGTGTCGTTGGTTCGGGCGTTGTGTTAAATGACGTGGTGATCAACCGCGGTAACCTGTCCCGCATTGTGGAGCTGGAGACCATGATCAATGACCGGTACCTGACCACCTACAAATCTGACGGACTCATTGTTTCCACTCCCACGGGGTCCACGGCCTACTCCCTTTCGGCGGGCGGACCGATTGTGTTTCCGGGGAAAGATTTGATCATTATCAATCCGATTTGTCCCCACACCCTGACCAACCGCCCTGTTATTATTTCTGAAACATCCACTTTGCAGATTACTTTGTGGTCAAAAGAAAGCGGTGCAACCGTGACGCTGGACGGCCAGGAATCTTACCGGATCAACTCCGGCGATGTTATGACGATACGAAAATCAAAATATTATACAAGACTGGTTCTTTCACCACACCGGGGTTACGGGGAGATCTTACGATCCAAACTGGGCTGGGGCAGTTTACCAACAGGTACCGGGAAAAGAAAAAATGCTTCATGATCTGAGCATTACCAACTTTGCCATCATTGATGAGCTTCATGTTTCATTCGCGGATGGTCTGAACATCATATCGGGTGAAACCGGAGCTGGCAAATCCATTCTCATCGGAGCCGTCAGCCTTCTTTTAGGAGACCGGGCAACAGCGGAAATGATTCGGACGAAGATGGATACCGCTACGGTGGAAGCTCTCTTTAACATCCAAAATAATAAACCGCTTCAGGAAAAGCTGACTGCGATGGGATTTTCGGCGGGTGCAGAACTTGTGATCCGTCGCGTGATTTCGCGCAACGGCAAAAACAGGGTGCAAATCAACGGACAGATGGCCACACTGGCCAATCTGGGCCGGATCAGCGAATCTTTGATTAACATCTGCGGGCAGCATGAACATCAGGTGATTTTATGTGCGGAAAATCACATTGATATCCTGGATGAATTCGGGGGCTGCCTCGGTGAGCGCAGGGCTTATGAAGACATCTATTTACGGCATCAGCAGATCTGTAGCCGGATCGAAAAGCTGGAAGAGGCGCGCCGTCATCGGCAGGAAAGAACCGATCTGATCGAGTTTCAACTTGCGGAAATCAAAAACCTCGATCCGTGTGCAGGTGAAGATACGGCGCTGGCTGAAGAAAAAAAAGTGCTGTCAAATATCCAGAAGCTTGCGGACTGGTCCGACCGGGCATACACCCTGCTTTATGAGGAAAGCGGCTGCATTAACACTCAGCTCAAAGAAGTGCTCACCCGGATTGATGATATTCAAAAGATTGATCCAAACTTAAAACTGTCCCTTCCCGACATGGAAAACAGTTATGTAACTCTGCAGGAAGCGGCATTGGTATTGCGTGATTATCGCGGGAAACTGATTTTTGATCCCGAGCGGCTTGCGGCGATTGATGAACGTCTGGATATGATCAACCGGCTGAAGCGAAAGCACGGAGGGACGCTGGAATCCCTGCTGGCCCGAAAGCGGGAAATGGAAGAAGAGTTGCAGCAGGTTTCCGGCGTGGAGGAAGAACTTCTGAGATTGCGGCAGGAAAAAGATGCGGCAGTCCGTGATTTGCGTCAAAAAGCCTTGGAGCTCTCGCAATTCAGAACACAGGCGGCGACGCGATTAAAAGAAGCGGTTGACGCCGAAATTCATGATTTGAATATGCCTCATGCCGGATTCTTTGTTCAGTTTTTGCGTTGCTGCACGGAGGAAGAAATTTCGTATGGTCCGAAAGGCGGCGATGTAATAGAATTTTATCTGACGGCAAATACAGGGGAAGAACCGAAAGCCTTGAACAGAATTGCTTCCGGCGGTGAACTGTCCCGCATCGTGCTGGCCCTGAAAAACGTTTTGTCGCAGACCGGATCGGTTGCCACGGTCGTGTTTGATGAAGTGGACAGCGGCATCGGCGGTGCCACGGCGGAAATTGTAGGCCGGAAATTACAGGATCTGTCCGCCCATCATCAGGTGATTTGCATTACCCATCTGCCGCAGATTGCCAGTTTCGGGGGCCGTCATCTGCGGGTCACCAAACAGGTGTCGGGAGGCCGGACATCCGCGATGGTGGAAGAGATTGACGAAAAGCAGAAAATAGAAGAGATTGGCCGGATGCTGGCAGGCGTGGATGTGACCGAAACCGCGAAAGACCACGCTCGCGAAATGCTTGCCGCCGCGAAAGCAGAGCGTGTTTCGCCCGGCAGAGGGAGGAGAAGACATGCTGAGAAAAGCGCGCATCAGTGACGTCAAAACCATTCACCGCATGATCAACCAGTCTGCGGCAAAAGGGGAAATGCTGTCCCGGTCACTGATGGATATGTATAATTCCGTACGGGACTTCATCGTTTACTATGACGAGAATGAACAGAAGATCGTCGGGATCTGCGCGATGAATATTATCTGGGAAAACCTGGCCGAAATCCGTTCTCTGTTTGTTGACGAGGCCTTCCGGAAAAAAGGCATCGGCAGGAAAATGGTTGAATTCTGCATTTCCGAAGCCATCACCCTGGATCTGTTTCGCATATTTTCCCTGACCTATAAGAAGGAATTCTTTGCCAGGCTGGGATTTAAGGAAGTGGACCGGTCCACACTGCCCGAAAAAATCTGGTCGGACTGTTTCCGCTGTCCCAAGTATCCTGATTACTGTGACGAAGTCGCGATGATGATCGAACTATGACACACCTGAAAATCGTTTTCTTCCTGATGCTGACGATGGTTTTGGTTTTCGCCGGATGTGCGCGCCGGGCTACCTATGAACCGAAAGCTCCCTTACCCGATGATCCTCTGGCTGCCATGGAAACATCCGGGCCGGGTTTCATTGACGATCTGGATAAAGAAACACTGGTTTTGGCGATTGAGAGAAGCCTTCGCTATTACGATGGTCGCGGGCGCAACCGGACCTTTAATCTGGCCGACCGATCCGTCGGGGCAAAGGAAATGAAAGACACGCTGGTCGCTTTTCGTGAGATTGTCCAATCCGATGTTTCGATGGAACAGAAGAAAAAACGGATTGAAGAAGAATTCATCATGCTCAAAGCGCCGGGGGAAAACGGAGACGGTTCCATCCTTTTTACCGGCTATTATGAACCACTGCTGGAGGGATCCCTTACACGGACGGAAAAATACAGGTATCCCCTATACCGGCCGCCTACGGATATCGTGATGGAAAAGGGATCAAACAATAAAATGAAAATCAGCCGGAGCGTGAACGGTAAGAAGGTCCCCTATTATACACGCCGGGAAATCGATGTTGATGGCGTACTCCGGGGAAAAGGACTGGAGCTTGTCTGGGTTTCTGATCCGGTCGAGCTGAACACTTTGCACACCCAGGGATCAGGCAAAATTAAACTGGAAGACGGAAGAATTCTGACAGTCAGCTATGCGCAAAACAACGGTAGACCTTTCAGTTCCGTCGCCCACAGCATGTTGAGCAAAAACAGAATCGATAAGAGAGACACGACATACCGCAACTTCAAAGTGTGGCTGAAGGGCAAAAGTGAGCAGGAACTTTATGAAATTCTGGGCGTCAACGAACGCTACATCTTTTTCCGCTTTGTGGATCATGAACCGGTTGGTTCCATGGGCGAGCCGGTGACACCGGCACGTTCGATTGCCACAGATCCGGATTATTATCCGCAGGGCGCTCTGGGATTCATCCGTTTGCGTAAGCCGGTATTTGATGACCAGTACAATGTGATCAGGCGTGTCAATTTTTCCCGATTCGTATTGAATCAGGACAAGGGATCGGCGATTCAAGGACCGGGCCGGGTCGACCTTTTCTGCGGATTTGGTCCGGAAGCACAGGCCACAGCGGGTTCTCTCAAGGAAAAAGGCGAATTATATTTTCTGCTCCGCAAATGACGGGGAAACGCTGTTCTGACGGGAACACAAGTAGGTCTCACCAAAAAATGAGGAACAAGTGATCTGACCGGTCAAGGATGCCTCGAAAAAATTTGTTCCAGGGTTTATAAACGGATGGACGAAGAAACGATTGATGAAATTCTGGATGGAAAGCTGAAAATATGTCAGAGCAGACGTGGCTACCGTTTTAATCTGGATTCGCTCATTCTGGCCCACTTTGTTTCTGTGAAGTCCCGGACCGTGAACCTTGATCTGGGGTGCGGCAACGGGGTCATGGCACTGGTACTGGCCGGCCGTTATGTCCATTCGAGATGGTACGGACTGGAAATTCAGCACGGCCTTGCCCTGATGGCGAAAAAAAATGTTGAGCTAAACGGAATGCAGCGGCGTGTAATCATCCATGAGGGAGATGCGCGGAACATCAAAAAAATATACAGCCCGAATTCTTTTGACACTATCGTTTTTAATCCACCCTACCGGAAGATTAATTCAGGCCGCATTAATCCGTTGCTGGAAAAGGCCATTGCCCGTCATGAAATCAGCGGATCGCTTGACTATTTTCTACAGGCAGCCCAGCATACGCTCAAACCCGGAGGCCGGGTGTTTACAATTTACCCGGCATCAAGAATGGTGGATCTGATCAGTCTGTTTCGCAAAAGGAAAATGGAGCCAAAGAGAATGAAGCTGGTTTTTTCCGATGCGTCATCCAATGCAGAGTTCGTTCTGGCCGAGGGACGCAGCGGTTCACGCGAAGAGATGAAAATGGAACCCCCTCTGTTTATTTATCAGTCTCCCTGTCAGTACACAGAAAACATGAAAAACATTTTCACCGAACTTTCTTTTCCATAAGCCGCCGTCTGCTGATTTCCGCTTTCATGACCCGCTGAACAATCTTTGCCAGTTCCGGATCGGCAAGTTTTCCCGTGCAGTCTGCAATCATTTTTTTGTCCCTTTCGCTGAGAGCGGCCGTGCCGGAAATGGACGCATTGCGCGGGTTGTTTCGGGGCGAGGGAAGATATCCGATGGTGAAAAGAATTTCCCTGACCACTGTTTTCCCCGCCAGTTCATTAAGCTTATTCCGGATGTCTTCTTTCATGAAATGAAGCTGCTGTACCCAGATGGAGGAGGTTGTTTTGACAAACAGCGTTCCCGCACGCCATCTGTCCGGTTGGGTTTGCGACGCAATTTGCTCGCCCACAGCCTCCGGCCAGAGCTTCATCAGGGTGTTTTCTTCCAGTTTGGCGCCCAGCCCCTTTTTTTTCAAAGAGGCAGACAGTATTTCGCCTATAGGCTGAAGACGGGTATGTGAATGCTTTCTTCGCATGTTTTTAAACGGCATAACTTAAAGGGTTGATCACGACGAAACAAAAACCGCCGGGTCGGCCCGGATTATTTTTTTCGGGACTGTCCCAGAATCTGCCGTAGCAGGGTGGATATTTCATCCAGTGTGAACGGTTTTTGAATGAAACCGTCACAGCCGCGTTCCATAATTCTGCTGGCCTGTCCGTTTAAACTGTAACCGCTGGACAGCAATACTTTGGCCTGAGGGTTGATCTTTTTTATTTCATCGAAGACATCTGAGCCACTCATGTCCGGCATCACCATATCGAGCATGACGAGATCAATCCGTTGATGATTTTCTCTGTATAGGTTCACTGCCGTGGAACCGTCGGAAGCAGTGATGACCGTGTAACCCATGGTTCTCATCATGTCGCTGGCCACGTTAAGCACCATGGTTTCATCATCAACCAGCAGAACCGTCTCCGTACACAGGATGTCGCCGGCAACGTCCAATTCCCGGTCTTCATCTTTTTGATCATCGGGTGTGGAGGCGGGAAGATAAATATTGAAGGTTGTCCCCTTGCCTTTTTCCGAGTAGACATTGATGAAACCGTTGTGGTTTTTAATGATGCCATAAACCGAGGCCAGCCCCAGTCCTGTGCCGTGTCCCATCTCCTTCGTTGTAAAAAATGGTTCAAAAATTCTTTCCTTTGTTTTTTCATCCATCCCGATTCCTGTATCCGTTACGGAGATTTTGACATACCGGCCTTTTCTTTTACCATAGGCTTTAAATCGATCTTCGTCCAGAAGGATGTTCTTTGTTTCAATGTAAAGATCGCCACCGTCGGGCATTGCCTGCCAGGCATTGACGAACAGGTTCAGGAGAACCTGTTCGATCTGTCCCTGATCGACATCTGTCGGCCAAAGGTCTTTTTCAAGGTTGCGATGGATACGGATTTCTTTTTTCGTGCGGCCGATGGTTTTCGATGTTTTCTCAATTAAGGTATTCAGGTCCGCCCGTTTGACTTCGTATTTGCCGCCCCGGGCAAAACCGAGCAATTGTTTGGTCAGGTTGGCTCCGCTTGTAACCAGGGTTTCAATCGTCTTGATGTGTTCATAAAGATGCTCATAGTGGATGTCATTTTTATTCAGCTTCAGCAGAGACAGGGAAGTGTGTCCCTGGATACCCATCAAAAGATTATTGAAATCATGAGCGATGCCGCCCGCGAGGGTCCCAATGGATTCCATTTTCTGGGCCTGCAACAGTCTCGTTTCCGTTTTTTTCTGCTTTGTGATGTCGCGCATGAAGTTCAGCGTGGATGTTACGCCTTCCCACTGGATTGCCACACTGTCTGCCTCCACCCAGATGGTTGATCCTTCTTTGGTTTCAATCCGGAATGTGTAATGATTTGCTGATTCGTATCCCTGAAGGATGGCTTTCTGGCGGTTAAAGACCATTTCCCGGTCTTCGGAGATCATCAGGTTGATAAAAGAAATCAGTTTCAGATCTTCAAGCGGATAACCGATCATTTTTTGTGTGCTGTTATTGGCGTAGCTGATTTTTCCGTTGGTGACAATAAAAATGGCCTCGCTGGAATATTCAATCAGCTGACGATACTTTTCCTCGGACTTTTCCAGAGCTTCTTCCAATTTTTTGATCTTTGTGATGTCTCTGGATACAACGGATACAGCAGTAATTTTCATCGGGTCGGTGGAATCTTTAACCGGGCTGAAGGTACGAAGCAGATATCCGCCGTCTTCCGGATGCTGATACTCGTCGTGAATCGCGATGCCTGTTTCAAAGACGGTCTTTACTCTGGCTTCAAACTGTTCGCTTTGCTGGGGGGAATGAACATCTTTATAAGAAAGGCCGGTATAGCCGGTTTCCGGTATATTCAGCCGCTGTGCATGAATTTGATTCATGAAGAAGTAGCGCCCGTTTCCATCAACAATATACAGGGAGTCGCTGGTCGAATCAACGAGTTTACGGCACTGGTTCTCAAGCCTGCTCTGCTCGTGCAGGGTTTCTTTTAATTTAGCGATTTCCTGTTCAAGCTCTGCGTAAGTCGGCTTTACATTCATGGACAGACCGGTTGTTAGATGATTTTTTTGAATTCTTGAGCAAAAACAGCATATATCCGCTGATCAAATAAAACATGGCGGATGAGTTGAATCCCGGTGTTCTCACGGGCAAATTCAATACACGTTTTTAATGCCAGATGTGCGGCTTCGTGAATCGGATAGCCGTAGACTCCGCAGCTTATCGCCGGAAAAGAGATGCTTTGCAAGCCTTTCCGGCAGGCCAGTTTCAGGCTGTTTTGATAAGCCGAAGAAAGCAGCCGGGCCTCATTTTGCGTGCCGCCGCGGTAGATGGGTCCTACGGTATGAATAACATAACGCGCCTTGAGGTTGCCACCGGTTGTCATGACAGCTTCGCCGGTCGGGCATCCTCCGATCTGACGGCATTCCTTCATAATTGCCGGTCCGCCGGCCCGGTGGATGGCGCCGTCCACACCGGCCCCCCCGGCTAAACGGCTGTTGGCGGCGTTGACAATGGCATCCGTTTCTTCCTCGGTGATGTCACCTGTTACCAGTTCAATGATTGTCTGATTGAATGTGGACTTCATTTTGTCTCACTTTCCGGGAACCGCATTTCCTTCCCCGTAAACAAGCATTCGGTATGTCTTTTCAATCCGGTCCCAGTTTTCTTCGCGGTCCATCGACCAGTAGCGGCCAATGACGGATACGACCTGTCCCAGTTGCAATGACAGGCATTTTTCTTCCACCTGCTGAATATAACGGGCTCCGCTTTGAGCCTGTTCGCCGCGTCTGCCCAGCATAGAGTGAATGAAAAGCCGGGAGACCTGAAGTTGTTTCGCCATATCCATCAAGGCGAAAAGATGTTCGATGGAGCCGTGAGAACTGAAGAAGGAAACAATCCCCATCAGGTGCACAGAACCGCCTTTTTGGTTGGCCAGTTTCATGGTATTTTGAAAAGCCGGGTTTTGATAAAAATCACTGTTTGCGATGGATTCATCAATACGGAGGCGGTCGGAATAGATACGACGTCCCGCGCCAATGTGCATATGTCCCGCTTCTGAATTGCCGACGGTTTTCGGCGGAAGTCCCACGTCAACGCCCGATGCGGAAAGCTGTGCTGACGGGTAACTCTTCATCAGTTTATCCATGACCGGTGTTTCGGCGCAGGCAATCAGATTGCCTTTCGTGTTTTCACAAAGCCCCCACCCGTCAAGAATCAAAAACAATAATCGCTTTACAGGCGCGCAGGAATTCTTGCTTTGTTCAAGAAGCGAAACCCCTGTCATCGTCGGGGGTGCAGGCATACCGAAGAGATCCAGAACCGTTGGGGCGACATCGATCAGGGATCCCTGAGCCTTCAGCGTCAATTCTCTGTCGGGGTGAAGAACGAGAAACGGAACGGGACTGTCCGTGTGTCCGGTGTCCACACCGCCGTCAGGATAGAGCCATTTTTCAACCGTTCCATGATCGGCTGTAACAATCACCGCAATTTCCTGTCGCAGTGCCTCGTCAATGAGGAGACCGGTGTGCCGGTCGACTGCCTGAATTGCGCGAAGAACGGCCGGTTCATTTTCAATATGGCCTACAACATCCACATTGGGGAAATTCACCAAAATGAAATTACAGTCTGGATCTTTGATTTTGGCGATGGCCGTGCGGGTGATGTCTGCGATGGACATTTCCGGAGCTTCATCAAACAGTTTGACGTCTTTGCGTGTTGGAATAATGATTCTTTCCTCTCCGGGCAAAAGATCGGCTTTCTTGCCGTTGAAAAAATAACCGACATGAACGGCTTTTTCCGCTTCTGTGATTTTTGCCTGGGTCAACCCGTGAGCGGCAATGACATCGCTCAGGGTATCGGAAAGAGTTCCCAGGGGTTCAAACGCGACCTGGACGTTCAACCCTTTTTGATACTCAATCATGGTTGCAAAATTTACGGCAAGGTTGGGATCAACGGGGAATTCCCGGAAGGTGTTTTCGGTCAGGCTGCGGGTCAATTCGATTTCGCGTTCGCCCCGGATGTTGTAAAAAATAACGGAATCACCTGATCGGATGCGTCCTGCGGGGGCCATGTTCTGATCCACGAGAACCAGCGGGGAGAGCGTTTCGTCTTCTTCGTTGCGGGAATAGGCGCTGCAGACGGCGCCTGACATTGGAAAATTTACATCACGACCCATGAAAACACCAGTTTATCCGTTTGAAGTCTTTATTTTATTTCATGACTATCTAACGAAATAATCCCAAAGTGTAAAGGGGAAAAATTCTGTTTTGTGGTTGAAAAGGCCTTTAAACTTGAAAATTCTTCCCTTCAATGATAAGAATTTTAAAGAAATTTTTGAAGGATTTAACATGCAGATAGGCAGTGCGTTAAAACAGGATGTGCATGATATTTTGTGCGAAGATCTTCTGCGGGAACGAGCGGCCGTTTTGAGCCGGGCGGGCTTTGCTGTGGAAAATGCACTGCAGCAGGTGATCAGGATTAATCAGCGGATTGAGGAGAAAATGAATGAGCTGCGGACGCATCGGAATGATGTGTCCCGCCGGAAGGACCTGACGGATCAAGTGACGATATTGGAAGAAATCAACACCATTATCGATCAGTACAATACGGCCTGTCAAAAAGCTGAACTGCAGTATTATTATTTTATCGTGACTCGTGAAGCCCTGGGGCTCAGAAGGCATGAAATGGTTCGACAACTCTATCAGATCCCTCCGAAAAAGAAAAAAATACAGGCTATTTGATGGATAGATACAAAAAGCAGCGCATGCGGATGGTCGAGACGCAGATCCGTGCCCGTTCAATCAGCGATACCCGTGTTTTGAAAGTGATGGAAACCGTCCCGCGGCATCTTTTCGTGGATGAAGGTTTAATTGATCAGGCATACAACGATAATCCGCTGCCCATCGGAGAACACCAGACCATTTCCCAGCCGTATATCGTGGCTTTAATGACAGAAGCTCTGGAGTTGAAGGGGCGGGAACGCGTTCTGGAGATCGGAACAGGTTCAGGTTACCAGACGGCGATTTTAGCAAAACTGGCTGACCGGGTTTTTTCCATCGAACGGGTGGCTTCGCTGGCCACGCGGGCAAGAAAAATTCTGGACAGGCTCAACTGCTACAACGTCGCTATTCGTGTGGGAGATGGTTCTTACGGCTGGAGAGAGGAAGCACCTTTTGACGCGATCATTATCACTGCCGCAACTCCGCAAATTCCTTCGTTTCTGGCGGAACAGCTTGCCCCGGGAGGCAGGTTTGTCGTTCCGGTCGGCAGCCGTGACGTTCAGACTTTGTATAAACTGACGCGATCTGCGGACAATCCTTCCGAAATGAAAAAGGAAGACCTGGGCGGCGTTCGCTTTGTCAGTTTGATCGGGGAGAGTGGATGGAAATCCTGATCCGACAGATTTGTGCCCGTTTGTCCAAAAAGTGGAAAAGTTGGTTCCTTTTTTTCTTCATGACGGTTTTCAGCTTGTCTTTACTGATTGCCTGCACAGGACCGCAAGTTCAAAAAGAACCGGCAAAAGGCGTGTATCATATTGTCAAAAAAGGTGAAACGGCTTACAGCATATCACGGGCTTATTCGATCAGCCTGCAGGAACTGGCAAGAATCAATAACATTAAAGATGTCTCAAATATCAAGGTAGGTTCTGTTATTTTTATCCCCGATGCCGTCTACAGGATAGATGACGTGATGGCGGCCGCTAAAACAGCCGATACGGATAGTCGCAGAAGCACTCTCTGGCGGGAGGAAAAAGTTTCAGGGCGTGAAAAAACATCCGCGCCGGTTTTGAACGGACCATCCGATACCGGACCCGGAGAGAAACCATCCCAAACCCCGTCAGACACGGATGGAGCCTATGAAGACAAACGCCCAACAGTCGAAACAAGTGATCAAACCTATCCGGATAATAGCAAACTGGCATGGCCAGTCAAGGGAAAGGTAAAAACAGGTTTCGGGATTCAGCCGAACAAAACCTACCACAACTGGATCAAGATTGCCTGTCCGGCGGGAGCACCGGTAAAAGCGGCTGCCAGGGGGACCGTTATTTTTTCAGCTCATTTGAAAGATTTTGGAGAAACCATCATCCTCCGCCATTCAAATGGTTTTGCAACGGTTTATACACATCTCAAGAAAAGACATGTTGTGGCGGACCAGGCTGTTAAAAAAGGTGAAACCATTGCTTTGGCCGGAGAGAAAGATGAAAAAGGGGAGGTCTATCTTAATTTTGAAATCCGTCGTAACGGTAAGGCACAGAATCCTCTGCCGTATCTTCCCTGAAAGCATAAAGGCCTCTTTGTTGCTCGCATTTCTGAAGCATTTCAGTAAATTGTATTAATCATTGACTAATTGAATGAAAAGTGGTAATCTACTACGTTATTACGGAAAGGCAGGGGAATGTAAAATGTTTAAAGTAGGTGATTTGGCGGTATATCCGGCTCAGGGGGTCGGAGTTATTGAAGCCATTGAAAATAGAGAAGTTATGGGGAAGAAACAGCCCTTTTATGTCATGAAAATCATGGGAAACGGCATGAAAATCATGATTCCGACCAGTTCTGCCAAGGCTGTTGGGCTGCGTGAAGTTATTCTGGAGAAGGAAATCCCGAAGGTCTATGAAATACTCCGCAACAAAGATGTTACCATTGATAAACAAACCTGGAACAAGCGCTACCGGGAGTATCTGGAAAAGATCAAAACCGGTTCTGTTTTTGAAATTGCCAGTGTTTTAAGAGACTTATTCATTTTGAAAAGCGACAAGAATCTTTCCTTTGGAGAGCGGAAGATGATGGACACAGCGAAGAATCTGCTGGTCAAGGAAATCTCTGTCGCAACGAATGCACAGGAAGCCAAAGTTGAACGTGATTTGCAGATGATTTTTACTGTGCAATAAAGTTTTACAATAATTAACTTATGCTCTTTGAAAACTGAAAAAGGATGAATCGGATTTCCTGATCCAGGGAATAAAAATACCTCCATTTTGAAGAAGTGTTTTTTTAAGCAGGATTATATTTATACATTCATAGATTTTAATTTGATAGAAAGGAGGTGAATCGATTGATCATAAGAGCATTATTAGTTTTAGCCTGTTCTGTAAGTGGTTATTTTATCGTTTTTTATTCGGCGGCGCCAGGCAGTTCATATGCTTATTTGCAGGGAGTTGTCGGCTTTATTATAGGTTTAGTCATTGCGCTGCTCGTCATCCGGGTGGAAAAAGACATCCGCAAGCTTTCTCTGAAGGTCATTGCGGGCGGTGTCATTGGCATGGTCGTCGGTTTGCTGATCGCCTTAATTCTTGGTTTTGGCCTGAATATGGTCATCAAGATTACACAGGATCAGCAGGTCGTCCCGTGGATTTATTTGCTCCTGACAGGCATTCTGGGATATCTGGGGCTTGTCCTCGGATCGAAAAAAGCCGAGGAGTTCTCTTTCCGCGCAGTCGAAAGCAAGCATGCTGTTGATCACCGTCTGTTGGATACCAGTGTCATTATTGACGGCAGAATCGCTGATATTTGCGATACGGGGTTCATGGACGGGGAACTGATCGTGCCGCGTTTTGTCCTGAATGAACTGCAGTTTATCGCGGATTCCTCGGATTCCATGAAGCGTTCCCGGGGCAGACGTGGTCTGGATGTTCTCAACAGGATGCAAAAAAGTTCGTCCATCAATATTGAGATCGTTGAACAGGATTTCCCGAAAATCAAGGGAGTGGACGGCAAACTGGTGGCGCTTGCCCAGAAATTAAACGCCAAACTGCTGACCAATGATTATAACCTGAACAAAGTTGCAGAGTTGCAGGGCGTACGGGTGCTCAATGTCAACGAACTGGCCAATGCCATGAAACCGGTGGTGTTGCCCGGAGAACAGATGCTGGTCAAAATCATCCGCGAAGGCAAGGAACAGGGGCAGGGTGTCGGTTATCTGGATGATGGAACCATGATTATCGTGGACAGCGCCCAGAAAATGATCAATATGACGGTGGAGGTTGTCGTTACGAGCGTGCTGCAGACGACAGCCGGCCGGATGATTTTCACGGAACTGAAAGAGGCCGCCGAAAAGAGAACGAACAATTCATAACGGATATTTCTGCTGTCTTTTTGGCCGGAAAGAAAATACCTTTGGCGAACGGGCCCGGGAAAATGATTCTCCGGGCCCGTTTCATTATAGGAATCACCATGAAAACAGTAGCAATCATTCCAGCAGGCGGTGCAGGAAAAAGACTGGGGCTTGAGGTTGCCAAGCAGTATCTTCTGCTGGATTCATCGCCCATGCTGGTTCACACGCTCCGTGTGTTTCAGATGACGGAAATGGTTTCTGCTGTTGTTCTGGTGGTGCCGAAGGAAGATGAAGCGTCCGTCCAAAAGCAGATTGTTGAAAAATACGGTTTGACAAAAGTAATATCTATTGTAGCCGGAGGCAGGGAGCGCCAGGATTCGGTACGGAACGGTCTGCAGGCGGTTCCCGGAACATGTGACGTTGTGATTGTGCACGATGGCGTTCGTCCTTTTGTTACCCCGGATATGGTCCGACGGGTCGTTGCCGCGGCGGCTGAATACGGCGCCGCCTCCATTGGGGTTCCGGCCAAAGACACGATCAAGGAGACAACCGTCGAAAACATTGTGACAACAACTTTGCCGCGTCAAAATCTGTGGCAAACGCAAACCCCTCAGGCTTTCAGGTATGATGTCTTGTGCCGGGCTTATGCGGAAGCCCAAAGAGATCATTTCTATGGGACAGACGATGCGTCCCTCGTTGAGCGAACCGGCGTTAAAGTCCGAATGGTTACCGGTTCGCATGAAAACATCAAAATCACAACCCCCGAAGATTTGTTGATGGCGGAAGCACTGATGGAGAATAAAAGAAAAGAAAAAATGACTGTCCGCAGTGGACTGGGGTATGACAGCCATCGGTTTTCACCGGGCAGGAAGCTCATTCTCGGAGGAGTTGAAATTCCCTTCGATCATGGCCTGCAGGGACATTCAGATGCGGATGTCGTGCTTCACGCCGTCTGCGACGCGCTTTTAGGCATGGCCGGGGCGGGGGATATCGGCAGGCATTTTCCGGATACGGATGAGGCTTATAAAAATATCTCAAGCCTTATTCTTTTGGAACGGGTTTGGCAGATGATCACGGCAAATGGATTCAGTGTCAATAATATTGATGTAACGGTCATGATGGAAAAACCGAAACTGGCGCCCTACGCCGGAGCCATGGCGTCCAATATTGCCGGAACTTTGCATATTCCGGAGCCAGCCGTCAATATCAAGGCCAAAACAAATGAAGGCATGGGATTTGTGGGACGAGGGGAGGGTGTGGCCGTGCTGGCCATAGCCACCGGCATGGAAAGGATGAAGAATGGCTGACAGGCCCAGGGTAAGATTCGCGCCTTCACCCACGGGTGAACTGCATGTGGGAAACGCACGTACGGCTCTGTTTAACTGGCTGTTTGCCCGTCATCACGGTGGCCGTCTGGTCCTGCGGATAGAAGATACGGATGAATCCCGCAGTTCAGTGTCCTATCAGGTCAGTCTGGTCGATGATTTGAAATGGCTGGGTCTGGATTGGGATGAAGGCCCGGAAAAAGACGGAACGTACGGGCCTTATAAACAGAGCGAGCGGCTCGATCTATACACAGAACATCTGAAAAAGCTCATGGATGCGGATCTTGTCTACCCCTGTTACTGCACGGAGGAAGAACTGGAAGAGGAGCGTCAGTCGCTCATATTGAGCAAGCGAATGCCACGTTACATGGGGAAGTGCCGTAACCTCAGCGTCAGCGAGCGTGATGCACTGGCCGCAAAGGGCAGAAAGCCCTCCTGGCGTTTTAAGGTGCCACAAACAACTGTCGAATTCAACGATCTGGTTCGGGGATCAATCCGGTTTGAAGGTGAATCCATCGGTGATTTCATCATCGTCCGCTCCAACGGCATGCCGGCCTACAACTTTGCAGTGGTCATCGACGATCATTTAATGGCAATCACGCACGTGATCCGCGGTGAAGACCACCTGTCCAACACGGCCCTGCAGATCATGCTTTACCGGGCTTTCGGTTTTGAACCGCCGGTGTTCGCCCATCACTGCCTGATTCTGGGCAAAGACCACGCCAAACTCAGCAAACGTCACGGTTCCGTGTCCGTTGGCGAATTCCGCATGAAGGGATATCTTCCGGCAGCGCTGGTGAACTATCTCGCGCTTCTGGGCAGTTCGTTTGCCGAGGCCCGTGAAGTGATGTCCCCTGCTGAAATGATTGAAGCGTTTTCCCTGGATCGTGCATCGAAAAGCGGGGCGGTTTTTGATGAAGAGAAGCTCCGCTGGCTCAATGCCATTTACATTCGAAACCTGACGGTTGATGATTTGTCAAACAGGCTCCGGCCTTTTTTGCGCCGCGCCGGTTATCAGCCGGAAAAACTCGATCCCTCGTGGATGAAGCAGGTCATTGAAACCGTGAGGGACGAATTGACGGCACTGGCTGATATCGGGGAACACATTGCAATATTTTTTGACGGCAGGTATCAGATGACTTCTGAGGCTGCACAGATCCTCGATTCTGCAGGCGCGAAAAAAGTGGTTCTCGCTTTTGGTGAATATCTGGAATCTGCCGTAGGATCACCGGTAGAAATCTACACGGCGGCAATCAAACATGCCAGGGAAAAATCCGGGCTCAAGGGCAGGGATTTATTTATGCCGGTGAGAGCGGCGCTTACCGGAAAAGTCCAGGGCCCCGAGTTGGAGAGGGTATTTGCCGTTATAGGAAAAGAATCTGCGGCCAGAAGGCTAAAACAGGCGTATCCATGACCCGATGTCTTCATGGTTGCATCCGGTAAAAAGTGCATCCTTTTGTAACGAAACCTCAGGGAGCAGAATTTTGAAAAAATCCAAAACCAGTTTCTTTTGTCAGCATTGCGGTTATATGTCGCCCAAGTGGCTGGGTAAATGTCCGTCCTGCAACGGCTGGAACTGTTTTGCCGAGGAGCTGGTTTCCGAGCCGGATTCGGGTGGGCGTGCCCATATGTCTTTTGACGGTAAGCCGCTGCCCATCGAAGAGATTTCGGCCGATGAAGGCGAGCGGATGCTCACCGGCATTGCAGAGATTGACAGGGTGCTGGGCGGTGGCATCGTAAGCGGTTCCGCTATTCTGATCGGCGGCGAACCGGGGATCGGCAAATCCACGCTGATGCTTCAGGTTATGAAAAATATTGCTTCCGGAGGCAGCAAGGTTCTCTATGTTTCCGGAGAGGAATCCGCCCATCAGATCAAACTTCGCAGCAACCGGATTGATGCGGCTGCCAAGGATCTGCTGGTTCTGGTGGAAGTGTCCCTGGAAAAAATCCTCGACCATGTGAAAAAAATTGACCCGGCCATCGTGGTGATTGATTCCATTCAGACCATGTATTCGGGTGATCTGTTGTCGGCACCGGGGAGCGTCGGGCAGGTACGTGAAGCCTCATCAAGGCTCATTCTTTCGGCCAAAAAAAACGGAATTCCTGTATTCCTCATCGGTCATGTCACCAAGGACGGTTCCATTGCCGGGCCAAAGGTTCTTGAACACATGGTGGATACCGTTCTCTATTTTGAGGGGGATGCCGGACACGCCTACCGGATTATCCGAAGCATTAAAAACCGTTTCGGTCCCACCAATGAAATTGGTGTTTTTGAAATGCAGGACAAGGGGCTCAGAGAAGTTCCCAATCCGTCCTCCTTTTTTCTGGCTGAACGGCCGCAAAACGCTCCCGGTTCAGTGGTTGTGTCCAGCCTGGAAGGTACCCGGCCGATTTTAGTGGAAATTCAGGCGCTGGTCAGTCAGTCCAATCTGGGCATGCCGCGGCGCACGGCCATTGGTGTGGACCACAACCGCGTATCGCTTCTGGTTGCTGTCCTGGACAGGATCTGCGGACTGCATCTGGGCGGGTCGGATATATTCATTAATGTTGCGGGAGGAGTCCGGGTGGAAGAACCGGCGGTCGATCTCGGCGTAGTTGCGGCAATGGCGTCCAGCTTCCTGGACCGTCCCGTTGATCCGAAAACGGTCATTGTCGGGGAAGTGGGGCTAACCGGCGAAGTGAGGGCGGTCTCCCAGATGGAAACGCGGGTAAAAGAAGCATCCCGCCTGGGTTTTAACCGATGCATCCTGCCGAAAACAAACATGGTTTCTCTTAATCGGACAGCCAAAATGGAAATATCTGCAATCAGTTCTTTGAAGGACCTTTTGGAAAATCTTTTCTGATCGCACCTGAAAAAAACTGCCCAAAAATTTGTCCTAAACCTTGACAGGGATGAAATCGTGCATAAAATAGCGCCGCTTAAACAGAATTTATACATTTCAAATATAAATAAGGGAGAAAGGAGAAAAAGTATGAAAATCAGACCTTTACAGGATCGAATCATTGTAAAACGTTTGGAAGAGGAAACCAAAACCAAGGGAGGAATTATCATTCCCGATACGGCCAAGGAAAAACCCATTGAAGGTAAAGTCGTTGCTGTCGGCAAGGGCAAAAAGACGGACGATGGCAAATTGATCGCCTTGGATGTCAAAGTCGGCGATAAGGTCCTTTTCAGCAAATACGGCGGCACTGAAGTCAAGATCGACGGTGAAGAATATCTCATCATGAGAGAAGACGACATTCTGGGCGTTATTGAAAAATAAGAAACTATTAAGGAGGAATATATACAATGGGAGCAAAAATACTTCTTTACGATGAAGAAGCAAGGAAATCGGTTTTGAAGGGCGTCAATACTCTGGCCGATGCCGTGAAAGTGACCCTTGGCCCCAAAGGCCGCAATGTGATCATTGACAAGAGTTTTGGTTCACCCACCGTTACCAAAGACGGTGTTACCGTAGCCAAGGAAATCGAACTGGAAGACAAATTTGAAAACATGGGCGCACAGATGGTGAAAGAAGTGGCCAGTAAAACCAGTGATGTTGCCGGCGACGGTACCACCACCGCCACTTTACTTGCCCAGGCCATTTACCGTGAAGGCGTCAAGGCTGTTGCCGCAGGTTCCAACCCGATGGACGTGAAACGCGGCATCGACAAAGCCGTTGAAGTTGTTGTCAAAGAACTCGGTAAAATGAGCAAACCCACCAAAGATCAGAAAGAAATCGCGCAGGTTGGCACAATTTCAGCCAATAACGATGAAACCATCGGCAACATTATCGCCGGAGCCATGGACAAAGTCGGCAAAGAAGGCGTGATCACTGTGGAAGAAGCCAAAGGCCTGGAGACGGAACTGGAAATTGTTGAAGGAATGCAGTTTGACCGCGGTTACCTTTCTCCCTATTTTGTGACCAACGCAGACAAAATGCTGGTTGCACTGGAAGATGCATTAATCCTGATTTATGAAAAGAAAATCAGCGGCATGAAAGACCTGCTGCCGATTCTGGAACAGATTGCCAAAATGGGCCGTCCGCTTCTCATCATTGCCGAGGATATCGAAGGCGAAGCACTGGCCACCCTGGTGGTCAACAAGATCCGCGGTACCCTGCATGTGGCCGCTGTTAAAGCTCCCGGCTTCGGCGACCGCCGTAAAGCCATGCTTGAAGACATTGCCATCCTCACAGGCGGCAAGATGATTTCCGAAGACATGGGTTATAAGCTTGAGAATGTAAAGCTTGAAGATCTCGGACGCGCCAAGAAGATCACCATTGACAAAGACAATACAACCATTATCGATGGCGCAGGCAAGCGCGCTGATCTCGAAGGCCGCGTGAAGCAGATTCGCGCCCAGATTGAGGAGACCACATCCGATTATGACCGTGAGAAACTGCAGGAAAGACTGGCCAAACTGGTTGGCGGTGTTGCAGTTATTAAAGTCGGTGCCGCGACTGAAAGCGAAATGAAAGAAAAGAAAGCCCGCGTGGAAGACGCTCTGCATGCCACCCGTGCAGCGGTTGAAGAGGGTATCGTAGCCGGCGGCGGTGTTGCTTATTTACGCACCCTGCCTGCCCTGACCAAGCTGGAACTCGGCGGTGATGAGCAGATCGGCGTTAACATTGTGAAAAAAGCGATTGAAGAGCCGATTAAAATGATCGCATGCAATGCAGGTCTTGAGGGCAGCATCGTTGTGGAAAAAGTCAAAGAAAAGAAAGGCGCTTTTGGCTTCAACGCCCGCACCGATGAGTATGAAGACATGATTTCGGCCGGTGTCATCGATCCGACCAAAGTTACCCGCTTTGCACTGCAGAACGCGGCCTCTGTTTCCGGATTGCTGCTCACCACGCAGTGCATGATTGCCGACAAGCCCGAAGAGAAGGGCGCAGGCGCAATGCCCGGTATGCCTCCCGGAGGAGGATATCCCGGAATGGGAATGTAAAAGAAAAGCAGGCCATTAGGCTGTAGGCATTTAGGCTGTTAGGTTAATAAAAAAGGCCCCCTGTTCATTTGGACAGGGGGCCTTCTTGTAATTTAATAAAGACTGTTGGTATTATCATTTCTGTCCGGCGATGCAGAAATTACTGATGTCGGTCATTCTGATACAGGATGCGCAGCTCTTCCTTGGCTTGTTCCAGTATATTCAACTGGTTTTTGTCCAGGTTCCTGCCGGCCCGGTTGATGTAGAATACAAGCATTGACATCGCCGATCGGAATGGCGAAGACTTGCGGCGGGTACTGTTGTCTGCCGATTGCTTGAGAGACAACGCAATTTTTCTGGCATCCGTCCAGGTGAATACGCCCGTTTCCAGATCCAGAGCGCTGCTCTCCTTTGTAACCTTACCAGACCAGAGGACCTTTTGTGATGATTTGGATTTCGTCGCCATCTATGAGTCCTCAATTTTCTCCATGTTTCTTTTAATCACCGATGATTTGAACAACAATATACCGCCATGTTCCCAGAGATATTTTTTCGCTGGCAACCGACTTTTTTGAGAATGGAAATCATATGCCACTTGAAAACCCGGACTCCATTATCCGTTGTTTGATTTTTGAAAGGCGTTTGCAGCCTCTCTTTGTAAAGCATCTGTCTTACCCTTATATTTCGGTGAAAAGTGAAAAATGATGAAACGTTTGACGCCTGCCATTGAAGCCAGCGTGCCTGCCTGATGAGCGGTCATGTGATATTTTTTGGCAGCTGTTGCCGCATCTTCATGAAGGAAAGGCGCTTCGATAAATAATATCTCCGATCCCCTTGCTAATTCGATCATTCTTTCGATATTCTCATCATTCCAGACAGCATCGGTAATATAACAAACCTTTTGTCCCGCGGTAATGTTCACTACTTTTTTTTGCAGCATGCCGAGAGGCAAAAACTTCTCCAATAACCTGCCTTCTTCGGTTTTCCACCAGATGCGCACCGGCGCATTCCCGGGTTCGTTATTCATGATCTGTTCTTTCAGCCCGGTAAGCCAGGCGCCCGTGGGCAAATCCATTTCTCTTAAGACATTTTTTTTGATGTTCAGGCGGGTTTTTTCTTTAACACTGAAAGCCATGCAGGGGATGCTGTGATCAAGAAAAGCAGTCTTGACGATAAAGGAATCATCCTCGATGAGTTTGGAGCCAAATACTGTGCAGGTCTCTTCGTCTTCAGGCAGGAAGCTGTTGCGGCAGCGATAATATCTGGTTATTCTTTTGGTCTCATGAACTTCCGTGACGGCAAGTTCAAAATCATTGGTATAATTTTTGACAAGATTCCAGGCATAAGCCCCTAGTTTACTCTCCACATTGGCCAGGAAACCGGGTGGACCGAAAAGAGAAATATGCTGATTTCGTCCAAGGCAAATGCGGAGCATGTGATCAAAACCGATAAAGTGATCCATATGGGTATGTGAAACAAGGATATGCCTAATTTTACGAATCTGTCTTGGCGGCAGATTTTGTAGATCACCCAGATCGAACAAAAAAGCGCCGCGGCGGTATTTAAGTTCCAGATAGGCGCCTGGATCACCCGAGGGGTCATTGATTAAGAAGGTTGTGAACATGATACGTTTTCCTGCCGTTTATCATTTATTGTGTTTACAGGGTTGAGGATGAGAAGGCGGTTCTTAAATTCAATAGAGAAAACATTTTGTTCGAACATTAACAATTTACTTAGTAATTTTAACACATAATGCATAAGAGTTCAGCCATTTTTCAGGTTCGCAATTCATTAATGTGGCAAAAATTAATTCTAAAAATTCCGGGATTCCATCCGCCATGAATTTCAACTGAAAATCATAAACTTTAAATTGATATGTGTTACAATATGAGCATAGTTTTAAGGACAGGATTGAACAGTCCGAATTCATGTCAGGGGGTGCGAAGATGATTAAGAAAGGCATTATTACATTAGCATGTTTCGCGCTTTTTAGCGGGCTATATCATGACGTTTTTGCAGAAGGAGGTAGAAAGATGAAAATTACAAGTTCTGCTTTCACGGAAGGCAACGTGATACCGGCAAAATACACTTGTGACGGACAGAATGTTTCACCACCGCTCGAATGGCACGATGTTCCCGCTGGGACAAAAACATTTGCCCTGATCAGTGATGATCCTGATGCGCCGGTGGGAACCTGGGTACATTGGGTTGCCTTTAACATTCCGTCAAATGTAACGAAGCTGGCCGAAAACGTGAAACCTGAGCAGGAATTCACAAATGGGATGAGACAGGGCATCAATGACGGGCGTAAAATTGGATATGGAGGACCGTGTCCCCCGGGAGGCACTCATCGATATTATTTCAAACTGTATGCCCTTGACACAACAATGGAGATGAGACCGGGAGCAACAAAAGCGCAAGTCCTGAGTGCAATGAAGGGTCATGTGCTGGCGGAAGCTCAACTGATGGGGAAATACAGCAGGCAGCGGTAAATAAATTATTGATGAAATTTTGAGATTAGCTCAAAATTCTCCCGTTTTCACTCGGAATAAAAGACGAGATAAACAGGTGCCACTTGTCCTGCTTCATCTCTCATTAGAAAAGAGAAATTGCTTTGCAGAAAGACCATCGACCCTATTACCTCAAAAAGCTGACCGATCAATTTGAAAACCGGTATGCCCGGCACTTTCTGGCACCGCAATGCAAACATTTAGGGAAAGATGTCGTTTTCAGAAAGCCCTGGTATGTCGATATCTATGGCCGTCCGGTTTCGATCGATGATTATACGACAGTGATTGCCATGTCTGATAAGCGTGTCATGATTACCGCATGGCAGGCGGCCGACGGAACGTCAGGAAAAGTGGAGATCGGGAAACATTGCCTGATTTGCCAGGGGGTTAGAATTCTGGCGGCGACAGGTGTCACCATTGAAGATGATTGCATGCTGGCCAACAATGTTTGCATCAGCGATTCCGACTGGCATGATCTTTACGACCGCACCCAGCCGATTGGAAAAACAGAAGCCATCCGGATCGGGAAAAATGCGTGGATCGGCGACAGCGCCATGATTTGCAAAGGGGTTCATATCGGTGACAACGCCATCGTCGGGGCAGGCTCCATCGTGACCAAGGATATACCCGCCAATGCCGTTGCAGGAGGAAATCCCGCTTGTGTAATAAAATATCTGGATACAGACAAACCGATCAAAACAAGATCACAGTGGATGGCTGAACCCGGGAGAACGAGGAAAGAATTCGACGAACTCACACGCAGAGCCCTGGAAGGAAACACACTGCTGGGTTGGTTCAGGAGCAAAATGTTCCCCTGTGAGCGGGATTGAAATAGCGGCTGATTCACATTCGATTTATCCCCGCCGGCAAGGGGCTTTTTGAATTATATTGACATAAAACCCGTATTTCTTGTAATTTGTCCACAATATAGCAGCGCTTTCACGAAAGATGAATGTCGATGAAACAGACGTTGTCTGAGGAAGAACGGGACAGTTTAAACCGGAAGGTAGAGGCCGCGGAAAAGCATACGGGTGCGCAGATTGTGCTTGCCATCATCGAACGCAGTGACAGCTATGCCGAAATTCCCTGGAAGGCTTTTGCACTGGGAACATCCGGGGCTGGTCTGCTGGTTTTGCTGATGAACAGGATGTGGCCGCTGCCTGATCCCGTCATGGCGGCGCTTCTGGCCATTGTCATTATGCTTGCGACAGGTGCGGGGTTTGCCCTGTTATCCGTTTTTGTTCCTGATTTTGCCAGGCTGTTTCTTCATTCTCATCGCGCGGAAGTCGAAACCATGCAATACGCGAGGTCTCTTTTCCTGTCCCATGAACTGTTTGGTACGCCAAAGCGCAGGGCTGTTTTGCTGCTGGTGAGCCTTTTTGAACGGCGGATTGTCGTGCTTCCCGATGCCGGGCTTAACCTGAAAATCAATCAGGAAACCATCGATAAAATCATTGTTCACATGCGTATTTACCTCAATTCCGGTAAGACTGCTCAAGCGCTGGAGACAGGCTTGAAAAAGCTGGAAGAGGTGATCCTCTCTGACGAACCATCTCATGAACTGCCCAATGTGATCGAGGAGAGGGGGGCATGAAAAAGAAATTCATTTTCTTTGTAATCATTGCTTTTGCCCTGGCTGTTTTTCCGGCTTTCGCTGTTGATGTTCCCTTTCTTACCGGACGTGTAACCGACAATGCGCAAATTCTCTCCGATGAAACGCGCAAGGCCGTTACAGCCAATCTGAAAGCCCACGAAGAAAAAACCACCAACCAGATTGCTGTGCTGACGGTGCCGACTCTTGATGGTGTTTCGATTGAAGAATATGCGGTGACTGTATTTAACACATGGAAACTGGGGCAAAAGGGTAAAGACAATGGTGTTTTGTTAATCGTGGCTCCCAAAGACAGAAAGATGCGCATCGAGGTTGGGTACGGCCTGGAAGGCACCATGACGGACGGCATCGCGGGAAGCATTATCCGTAATGCCATCACCCCTTTCTTCAAAAACAATGACTATGACAGAGGCATTGATGAAGGCGTTCGGGCAATCATCAATGTGCTGGAAGGCGGCCAGGTGCCGGCTGAAACAGCCAAATCAGGAGAGGATGTTAAAAAATCGTCAGCCCTAGATCTGGAAGTGGCGGACATATCTATTACAGAAAAAATCCTGTTTGGTGCTTTTATCTTCGGTATTATAGGTCTCTTTACGGCAGTAGGAATTTTAACACCCGGAATGGGATGGTTTCTCTATTTTTTCCTGATTCCTTTCTGGGCAACATTTCCCATCGTTGTTTTAGGGACGAGCGGCACACTTTACCTTCTCATAACCTATATTGTTGGATTCCCCATTGCCAAATTGCTTCTGACACGAACGGACTGGTATAAAAAAGCCCAGAAAGATTTGAAGACCAAAGGCTCTGCCAATATCGGCGGATTTACGGTTGGATCCGGGGGGGGAGGTAGTTCGTGGAGTTCCGGCGGATCAAGCTTTTCGGGCGGAGGCGGTTCGTCCGGTGGAGGCGGGGCATCGGGAAGCTGGTAGAGAATAACGCAGTAATATTTCCTAAAATAAAATTTTCAGAACAGTGGATGTAGAAATAATCTGAAAGACTTAAGCCTTCCTCTTCACAACCATCAAACACTGATGAAAAAGCTCAACCTCAATCTGCAATAAATAACATTGATACTGAGAGATATTATATCCTTTATAAGAAGCAATAAGGGTAATCAAAAAATGTGCATGAAATACAACACGTTCAGATCACATGGTTCTTTGAATTACCTTCCTCCAGAACCAGAGGTGCGCCTGAGCTGAAAATTTAAAAGAGGCAGAATTCTAACTTAACGTATGATATAAGTATTAGGCACAGGTATGGGATATTAAGAACAGGAGCGTGATCATGAAAAGAAGATTTATGATGTTCGGAAGAATTATTATTCCTCTCTTTTTCTTTATTTTCTTAATAATAAACAATGAGGCCTTGGCAAAAAGCACCGACAACGAGGTTGACCTGGGTCCACAGTCGATTCAGTCCCTTGGAGAAAAACGTATTCTCATCGTTGTGGTCAGATTCCCTGATGCAACACCGACAACGCCTATGGAAACGGTAAAGAAAAGAGTAGTAAACGGATTGAGCAAGTATGTTGTTGAACAGTCTTATGGTCTTGCTTCCGTAAATGCCGATTTCCGTGGATATGTGATGCTTTCCGATTCCCTCTCCCTTTATGAGATTAGCCCATACAACTTTCGTGTGGACAAAGGGAGGGTACGCAAACTTATTGAAGACACGATGAACGCCATCGAGAGAGAGGTTGATTTTTCTTCTTACGACCACATGTTGATCGTACCGGCTGTACACACCATGCCAGGAAAAGGATACGGAATGATCTGCTACTGTGCCAATCCCGGAATGCTTTCAGGTGTGAGGAGGAGCTATACTCCCATGTATCTAACCCTGAGAACGGCAAGCGGTAAAGAGTTTAAGGGCGGTGTTTTTGTCGGAGCAGAAAATGCTAACCTGGGCATGTTTGCTCATGACTACTTCCATGCACTCGCGGGAATAAAAGACGGCAAGCGACTTGCCCCCTGACTGTATGATTTTAATCGTCAGTCTGACGAGTCTGCCGGACTTCCTTCTTTCGATCATAATGCAATTTACATGGGACCATGGGACATTATGTCACAGCATTTCGTAAAACGAGGTGAACCGCCTCCAGGCCTTTCATCTTTCACAAAGATAAGACTCAATTGGATTAAAAAGAATCAGGTTCAGATTGTTAAACCTGGTGAAACCTCATACGCTTTTCTTTCTCCTTTATCAAAGGGAGGGGAGCTACTCTGTGTTAAGGTACCATTACCTGATGGGACATATTATCTCGTGGAAAACAGGCAACCTATCGGATTCGACAGGATACTTCCGGATTCGGGAATCCTCATCCTGAAAGTGAATCCCAAGGTTAATGAAGGGGATGGCACAGTTGAGGTTAAGATTGCTGGCGGTTCCCGCAATTTTACCAATGCGACATACAAACTGGAAATGAATAACCGGAATGTATTCATTGATAAGTCGTCAGGACTCTTCCATAAGAGCAACATTGCTATAATACCCCTCTGGAAGGAGAAAGACAAACTGGGAGTGCTGATCACAACCCCGGATCGAAGTGAAGCTGCTATAAAGGCTGGACGGGCGATACAGGCACTGATGGATCAATCATCAGAGACATCGGACAACGGGCAGAAAACTCTGATTCTGGATGCTATTGCCGCATTCAAGAGTAAAGACTTTGAAAAAAGCTATGCAATTGCAGCAAGAGGACGATAGCAACGATAATCAACAGACAACCATTCACGCAATCGGATCACCAATCAAGCCGGTCCCCGGCATATTCCGGGATGATCATTGCTCATGCCGGTCTGTTGCTCTATTTCTTTAACGGGGTTACGCTAGCTGCATATCTTGTCATATTAGTGCCATCGATCATTCTTCGAATCTTTATCGATGGAAAAATGCTTTTTGAAATTGAAGGTTATTCAGATTTTGCAAAGGAGAGAAAAAGATTGTTCCCGGCAATATGGTAATAAAGAAAAAAGCGCCACCCATGCAATTCACGCGGACCCGCATTCCACGGGCGATTGGTCACCACGTTGGGCGGAGGACAGACATGATCATCAGTAGGTACCGGCACCCGTTTCTGTTCTATGGCTTATGCACTGTCATTCCGTGGACCTTCTGGTTTGGGGCTGCGTATGTAAGCCACATTACCCCGACAAACGATTTTCTCGGCGCAGTCGTTGGCATTTTGGGAGTACTGGGGCTACTTGGGCCGACTGTGATTGCGTTTTCCATAATATGGCCGCATCCGGAATTGCGGGAGGATATAAGGAACCGTATTATTGGCCTGAAGGGAATCGGGATCACATATGGCTTGTTGACTTGTTTCCTCATGCTTGCCAGCATTTTGCTGGCGCAAGCAATCTCTTTACTCTTCGGTCACAGCGCCGATCAGTTTCATTTTGCCGGAAAGTCATCATTTACTGCCGGAATTTTCCCGGGATGGTTCTTGCTCTTTCTCGCGCCGTTGGTGGAAGAGCTTGCCTGGCACTCCTACGGGACCGATTCTCTGCGACAGCGCATGAATCTTCTGAAAACGTCTCTCCTCTTCGCCGTCTTCTGAGCGATATGGCACATGCCGCTTTCATTCATCAAGGGCTATTACCACAGCAACGTCGCCGAGACTGGTTTGATTTACAGCATCAATTTCATGGTCAGCCTGGTGCCATATGTGATCCTGATGAACTGGCTGTATTACAAGACCCATCGGAGTATCCTCGTCGCCGTTGTATTTCACATCACAGCAGGATGCTTCAACGAGTTGTTTCGCACGCACCCGGACAGCAAGGTCATTCAGACCGTGCTGCTGCTTGTGTTGTCTATCGTGGTAGTCATGACAGACCGGGACTTCTTCTTGCAGCGAGAATATTAAGGAGGTGGAACGACTGACATGCAGAAGATGCCCAACACATTCTCATCCACCAGAGCTGCGTTCCGCGGGCCGGTGATCGGCACGTTACAAGCTTTCAATCCGTAAATGCGCCACGAGGCTGCAAAAAAGATGAGGGGTGAGTTATATCTACATCAGTAAGCCTTACACTCTCATTTTTCTAAAGACTTACAGCTAAATGTATGTTTTTATTGATCTAATTGTATAATTCATATAACTTCAATTAATTACATTAATGATATTATGTCGAAATAATTTACGATGATTCATTCGCATAAGGTCAGTCAATTTTTAAACAATAGTTATATCAATAACATACAAATATGGCATGAGCGATGCTTAATTTTTAAATATAGTAAATTACGAATAACCAAAAAATTCATTGCATAGAAAAAGGAGGTAAAAAGTGAAAAAAATTATTTTACTGGTGGCTTTTGTTTTATGTATGGCTGGAGCAGCTGGTGCTGAAACCCTAACAGATACAACACTGTTTACTGAAACAGGTACATTTGCGGCGGAAGACTATGTGAATCATGGATGGGGGGATGTTAATAAATTAAACAGTATTGGTGACTATGTAACGTGGAGACACCAATTCACCTTCGATCCCGCTGCTGATACGCTCGAGTCGGCAAAGCTAATAATCTCACTGCGTGATGACAATGATAGACTTCTACCGGAGTTCGGTTTCGGCTGGACGGAAAGCGGCACCTGGGACTTAGGTGAAGTGAATACCGGAAACTACGCATACAATGTCAATGTTAACTTCATGAGCGATGGCGTTTTTCAGGTAACTGTTGGCTCTCTATTAGGCGATTTTTATATTGATCAATCAGTGCTGGCTATTAACTACACCCCCGTTTCTAACAATGCCGTTCCCGAACCCGCCACCATCATTCTTTTTGGACTTGGTTTGATGGGTTTGGCAGGCGTAAGAAGAAAGTTTCAGAAATAAATCCGTTTTCATGGGATTTTAAAAACCGTGGTTCTTACCATGGAATAAAAAAGGCAGGGTCAGCAATGGCTCTGCCTTTTTTGCGCATTACAAATAGTTATCATTGATTATTGGTGGCGCAAGTAAGTGCGACTTTGTTGGTGCCTTCTGCGGACTCATCGATCAATATCATTCTTGACCTGTATACATCCTCATTCATTTATTCTGTTTAAAGTCTAATAATATTCAAACCCCAAAGACCTCGCAGAGCAAAGAATGGGAGGTGGAGTATGACAACAAAAGAAGCAATGACATTGTTCAAATACTATCTTCAATCCAACCATAAACCAAGAACCATTGAGAGCTATCGCCTCCTGATGGAAAGATTTGAGGCGATCTACGAACAGAAAGACCTGGAGACCATCACCCCTGATGAAATCTTTCATTTTCTGGAAAACCTGACCGGAAACATGGCGAAATCAACAAGAAGATTGAGATATGCCCAGTTGAAAGCCTTTCACAATTTCATCATTGATCGCTGCTCCCTGAATATGAGAAATCCCTGCAGTACGTCGTTACTGAGCAAATCCTTCAAAGCGCCCAAACAACACCCTCATACGATTCTGGATCGGGAAACGGTGGATGAGATGATCTACAACACCAAGAGACAGAGGGATCGTTTGATACTGGAACTTCAGGCCCGTTGCGGACTGCGTATTGGCGAATTACTGAAGATCAAGGGATCCGATGGTTCTGACAGAACCATTACCCTTCGGGAACCCAAATCAGGTAAAGAAACGGACAGAGCCTACATGCCGGAGAACGTGGCGAAGAAACTGGCTGAATATGTCAAGGAGAAAGCCATCAACGGAGAAGACCGGATATTCCCCATCTGTTATTCGACGGCAAGATCACTTATTAAGAGACTCGTGTTATTTATGCTTTAATTTGTGCTGAGAGCTCGGTATGTGAGCTTTAATCCGAAATAATCAATATTGGCACTCAAACTTATTAAAAATAACATATTGAGAATATAGACATCAATTCCGTCATGTGGTAAGAAATGTATTATGATGTAATACGATACAGCCCAGATACTCGCTGATTGAATGTATCTGAGGCAGGTGAAGTGGACCTGGTAAATAATATTAAAGTTGAATACAGACGAGAATATTGATTTTATATTAAAATTATTTGGTTGCGATCTGAAAACCCTATTGTTTACATAATGGAACGGATTAATCACTTGGGAAATAATCATTGAAAAATATATTAATAAGGAGATGACATAAATCGGATTTGATTAATGTGCCGGAAAAGAAATCAGAATATTAAATTTAACATTCATTAATGGCGCAATTCTTGAAATTGTCCAAACAGGCAAAATAAAAGATAGTCCCTTTGAAGAACATAAAATTCCCAAATTACAAAATTAACTGTGGTGAAAGACTCGAGGCCAATAGCTGCGCAGGCCGATATGACTATACGTGCGTAAATTAGTGACTATGATAAACAATATATTACCACTTCTGCTTATTGTATTTATTTTTGGCTCACCTGCTTTAGCAGCAGAGTTGAATCGTCCTTCGGAATGGGCAGTTCCGCTACAACTGTCCGGCGTCCCCAATTTATATAAAATAAATAACAACCTTTACAGAAGTGCACAACCAACAAAGCAGGGCATGAATAACTTAAAAAATATCGGTGTAAAAACGATCATAAACCTTCGTGCCTTCCATTCTGATAAAGATGAAACGGGAAATACAGGGTTATTCAACGAAGAAATAAGTGTTAATACATGGTACATCAAAGATAAAGACGTCATTAGAGTTTTAAGAATCGTCCTGAAAAAACAAAATGGACCTATTCTTATTCACTGCCAGCATGGGGCAGACCGCACCGGAATTATGATTGCGATGTATCGAATTGTGGAACAAGGATGGTCAAAAGATGAAGCCATTAGAGAAATGGTCGATGGAGGATATGGGTTTCATTCGATTTGGTCGAATGCTATTGACTATGTTAAGAATGTGGATATTGAGAAATTCAAAGATGAAGTAACATGGTTACAGGAAAAGCCTGTGCAAGCAACCAAGTCCCTGCCCCGGGATATAGGCTCAGCTAAAAGTTACCTCATTCCGGCTCTGGAAATCCCAACCTTTCTGTTTCTCCTCAACATGTTCGACCGGCTTGCTTATCCCAACGAAGTAGAGCATGGGGAAAAAACCTTCAGTACAAACTTGTCAACTTTCTGGAATAATCTCGTCCACAGATCCTGGGGCGTTGATCATGATACCTTCTCCGTGAACCAGTTCGCCCATCCGTATCAAGGATCCATGCATCATGGATTCGCAAGATCAGCAGGCCTCAATTATTGGGAATCACTCTTTTACGCCAACGTGGGCAGTTTTCTATGGGAAATGTGTGGTGAGACCACTCCTCCCTCCATCAATGATCAGATTGCCACCGGCACCGGTGGGAGCTTTTTAGGGGAGGTACTTTTCCGCATGGCTAATCTCGCACTCGAGGGTGACGGTGACAAACCCGACATCTTACACGAGTTTGGCGCCGCTATTATCTCACCGCCCACGGGGATCAACCGTTTTGTCTTTGGAGAACGTTTCAAGTCCGTGTTTCCCAGCCATCATCCGGCCACCTTTTACTCCATGCAGTTCGGCACAGGTCTGAATACGGGTCTGAACGACGAAGAAAGTTCGAGCACTATTAACCGGTACGAGGCGATCATGTATTTCTCAATGGCCTATGGCCTCCCCGGAAAACCAGGCTATCGCTATGAGCGGCCATTTGACTACTTCGATTTTGAATTCACAGGCCGTGGCAACTCGGATCATCCTTTAGATAGCATTATGATCCGCGGTCTACTCTTCGGATCGGACTATGCAGTCGGCAGTTCCTATCGCGGGATATGGGGTCTCTATGGCGGTTATGACTATATATCGCCACATATCTTTCCTGTTTCCAACACAGCCGTCTCTATCGGCACTACTTTTCAGTGGTGGCTCTCGCAGACGATAGCGCTCCAGGGCTCGGTTCTCGGTGGGGTCGGTTATGCTGCAACCGGGAATATTAACGAGGTACGCCAAAACGACTACCACTATGGCATCACACCGCAGGGACTCCTTGCACTCCGGTTAATTTTGGGTGATCGAGCCATGCTCGATTTTACGGGGCGCGCGTATCGTTTAACAGGCCTGGGTGGCGATGATAAAGAGAGAGCGGAGTCCATCGATCATTTAAAAATGGGATTCACCGTTCGCATTTACGATCGTCACGCCCTCGGAATCCAATATATCACGTCCATTCGTGAGCACGGCTATCCTGACCGGTCCAATTCTCACCAGACGGTTGGAACCGTCAGCCTCGTTTACACATGGCTTGGAAATGCCCGGTTCGGCGCTGTTGGATGGCGCGGCACTGAAGACCAATAAAAATGGAGAATCCGCTCCAAAGCAGCACCCTATTCCGGGGCAAAGCAGCAGGTTTTTCAAATGTAACGGAATGACCTGCTGGTATAGCGGAATCAGGTACTTTCATACCGGAATGAAACTCATACTGACAAACTGACCGACAACGGCCATACTGTTTTCCAAATGTAATGATGGTTTGGAATCTTCAGCCTAAGAAAATATTTCAGAATCCTTGGGTGTGGGATACTAATATAACTAAATGTTGAGTGCCAAGATGGACTGTACCCCTCTGGTTAGACAGATTGCGTTAGAGCAGTTGGCCCGGGTTTTGGGTTTTGATAAAACAGTTCTTCAAATTCCACAAGCGGTCTGTATCCAATAGAGGAATGCAGACGTTTGCCGTTGTACACTTCCTCTTCTAAGCATTTGGCAATTTTGGCAAGCATACTCCCTTTCAACGCTTAACAATAACGCCTTCCTGTAAGAGAGCATCAAGCAATTTAGATAAGCATACCCCCTTTCAGCCAGAATTTATTAATGTAGGTTTTTGTTTAAACCGGACAAATATCCCATAAATTACCCGCCGGGCTTTTGGTCTTTATTACCATGAAATGCCCAGTGTCATAATTTTATTTCATTTGATTTTAAACATTATTTTGCTTTTTATTTTTCTTAAAAAGAGTATAAAGATAACAAAATTTCGGAAAATACCTGCCAGGTATATTAATTGTTGGCATGAAATTATCCTTTGACATACTTATCATTAATACGTATAATACACGTGCAATGGAGGTGTGATATGCAAAAGAAATTAACCATAACAGTAGATGAAGAAGTTTACACAGGACTTCATAAGGTCATTGGACCACGCAAAATAAGCAGATTTGTTCAGGAAATAGTTCGCCCTTACGTTGTTCGTCCTGATTACGAGTCTGCCTATGCCGAAATGGCAAAAGATAGAAAAAGAGAAAATGAAGCAATGGAGTGGGCTGAAATTAATATAAAGGACATGGAGCATGAAGCGATGTGAAATTTGGTGGGTAAATTTTGATCCATCTGTAGGTGGAGAGATAAGAAAGAAACGTCCTGCCGTAATCATCAGTAACAATGCATCAAACAAATTTTTAAATAGAGTTCAGGTTGTTCCGCTTACGAGCAACACTGATCGTCTTTATCCAAGTGAGGCAAGGGTTCTTTTTGACGGTAAAGAAAGCAAAGCTATGGCAGATCAATTGGCCACTGTAAGCAAATTACGGCTACTCAATTGCGCTGGAATTCTCTCAGAAGAGGACATGCTCAAAGTTGAGGAAGCCGTTAAAGTTCAACTCGGCATGCATTAATAAAATAATGCCAAACCAATACATACAGCCGATCGCTACGCTCCGGCTGATGTTGTCGTAAACCTTTCAATTGGGAAGAAACACATTACCGGACATAACGATCTTGCAACGTTGTAGGTGCCTTCAACGCTTTACAGATGCCTTCCACAATTCTCAAATTAAGAAATTTATGCTAAGTTACAACCCGCAATCGTTAACATGTCCAGTATTAGAAACGATCCATATAAACAATGTTAACACAAGAGAGATAAGTACATGCGAAACCAGCGCGTTGCATCACTGGCCATATTGCTCGTCTTCTTCATAGTAGGGTGTAGAGGAAACATAGAGCTTGTTGGTTATGGCGTCCATCCGGGAATCCAGCATGGACTAAAGGTCGAGTTACTTAGCAATGGCTCGAATGGTGCTTTGATAAGCATTCAGAACACATCAGACAATATCATATCGGTAAATCAATCTTCCCTGGCAATGGTTGTCTCCGTCAAGATGCGCAAAGGTGACGAATTTGTTTCAGTTCAACCCTACGAACACATAAAGGTTCACATGCGCACATCACCGGAACCGGATGATTTTATCATCATCGCGCCACGCCAGACGAAGAATATCCCCGTTCCCATTTCATACAAAGCGGACCGGTACCGCACACTCGATCAGATCTATCGGATCGAGAAAGGTAATCTGTACGAGGTTGAGGTGCGACTTGAACCATATTTTGGATCATTCACCGAGAAGACTGCAAGCCAAGCGCTGGGCGATTTCAAAATACCGAACTATCTACACGAACCATTGGCCATGAATACCATGACAATACGGGCACGATAACAGTTTAACAAATGGATGGACCGACTCCTTGCAGTTGCGGCTTATCATGGCGTTCACGCAAGCCATTCTGTATAATAATTATACACAGCGTCTTAAATAATTGCGCATAAACGATGTAACTGGAGATTGGGTTGAAGCCACTTTGCAAACTGG
>MWDG01000024.1 GCA_002070455.1 Deltaproteobacteria bacterium ADurb.Bin151 | reverse complement strand
GGCCAGTTCAATCATGTCCCCAACCAGATGCTCCCGGGATTCCAGGCGCGACTGGTCAAAGGTGTAGTCCACCATTCGGTGGAGAGTTGTTTCATCAATTTCATCCCGGAACACCGGCGGGATTTCCCGGCCATGCGTTTTCAGATGACGGGTGTTAAACCACTGCAGGACATAACGCAAGGCCATTCGCCCGATAAATAAAATAAGAAAAACCGCTAAAAGTATTTTTTCCATACAATCCTGTTTCTCGATATCATGTTCATTTACTGATAGATGGAGAGAGTGTTTTTGTAAAGTTATTTATTGTGTCCGAACGGAACGTAGGGTTCAATGAATCGGTTTCCATAATCAATGCCTGCTTTATAAGCTTTACGCAGCGTAGCTTCATTTTTAGTGGTTCGTCCGATCTCCAGAGAGGCGGGCGGTGCGAGTTGCGCGATGCAGATGCCTGATGGTGGATTGTTAATAAATGCAACGGCCGCATTGTAACGGTCAGCGCGCTGCCTGAACGCTTCCACCAGGCGGGGGTATTTTCGAAAATACCGGGAAAAAACAGCCAAGACGATGGGGCTTTTCTTTTTTACATAACCGGCAGAGCGAGACCGGATTACAGTGATATCCGTTGCGCCCCGTCGCAGGGCTTCACACACCGGAATGGAATCCGATATGCCGCCGTCGGTTGCCTTTTCACCATTTACATCCATTTCTCTACGGTAGAGAATCGGCAGAGAGCTGGAAACTTTCAGATAGTGCTCCAGTGTATTTATATCAGGACGCAGATACAACGGCTCGCCTGTTTCCATCGATGTGGCGACAATCAGGTAATCTTTTTTTTGCGTCTGGAGTTTTTCTTCGATTTGTTTCAGGTCGAGACGATAATTTTTGATCGTCTGTTCCCACATCCAATCCAGATCCATCAGGTGTCCACCCTTAAGAAACCGCCAGGGATTGATGAATTGACGGGACAGCGAGTAGCGAAGGGTAATATCGAAATTGCGGTTGTTTTGTCCCGCGAGATGAGAGGCCAAATGGCAGGCACCAGCGGAAACGCCGATATACAAATCGAAGGGATCAAAACCTTTGTTGCCGAATGCGTGCAGGATACCGGCTGCAAAAATGCCTCGCATTCCACCGCCCTCCACAATCAAAGCTGATTTTTTTTTGTGATCCATAAAAATTATCTTTGGAAACCATCCGCGCGCCTGGGTTTCAAACGTGGATACAGCAGCCCTTCTTCCGTCAGGATGGCAACCGGCCATTCCACACCGGGGGTAAAAACCAACTGTGCACGATACTTTCCTTCCACGGGCTGCCAGTGCTGGGAGATCACAAATTCCATCTGCCACAGGGGCTGGTTATCTATGGCGATCAGGCCGTGGCAGGATTCATGGCGATGGGAATCCGGGTCTGTCCATTGCCGCATACTGATTTCCACCGTTCCATTTTGTCTGAAACCTTCTTTCAAACCCCTGGCGGCGTTGTGCAAGTGAGGAGTGGTCTGCCAGATCGCAAAGGTAACCAGCGCTGTAAACGCGGCAATCCCGTAAAAAACCGGATTGCCGGCAAAGATGCCGGCCAGTAATAAAAACGAGGTCAGCACGGCCGTACCCCATCGGGCCAGTTCGATGATTTTACCGGATCCCGTTTGAATAAGTTCTTTAATTTGTTCATCAACGTTCATGTGAATGGCGTATAAGATCAATAAAGACCCGTCAAGTTGAAATGTTCATGATGAAAGAGGAAATATTTCATGGATATGGATATACCTTGGATACCAGCCGGCCAGGGAAGACCTTTTGCGTGAAACATATTGACAAAACCGGCAATCAATATATAGGTAAGCAATAAATTTTAAGGAGTTGTCCACACATGTTTGGGATAGGTTTCCAGGAACTGATCATCATTGCGATTATCGCGCTTTTAATCGTCGGGCCCAAAAAACTGCCTGATCTTGCCAAAACACTCGGTAAAGGAATTCGGGATTTTAAGAACGCGACAGACGGAATCACAGATGATCTGAAAGATACTCTGAAGGATGAAGACAAAAAGACTGATCAGGGCAACGGGCTGGAAAATTCACTCCTGGTAAAAAAATCTGAACCTGAAGACAAGAATGAAGCAGCCGGCAGGGACGCCGGTACAAAATAAATCCAACACAACCTCTGCGATCTCAGCACTCTGAAAAACGGTAACTATGGAAACGAACGAAGATGCCAAAATGTCTTTGACCGAACACTTGATAGAATTGCGCAAAAGACTGACAAACGCTCTGATTGCGCTGGGAGTCGGTTTCCTGGTCTGCTACTATTTTAAAGATACGCTGTTTGCCGTCATTACCAAGCCTTTGGTCGAAGCTCTCCCCAAAAACAGCTATCTGATTTACACCGGATTGACCCAGGCTTTTTTCACATATATGAAAGTCGCATTTTTTTCTTCCCTGATCCTGACCAGTCCTTTCATTTTTTTCCAGGTATGGAAGTTTATTTCGCCGGCGCTGCTTCCACAGGAAAAAAAGTATGTGGTGCCGTTCGTTCTGTCTTCCACCATCCTTTTTTTGAGCGGTGTCATTTTCGGTTATTTTGTTGTCCTGCCCCCGGCGTTTCGTTTTTTTGTCAGTTTCAATAATCAATACCTGCAGGCAATGATCTCTTTCAATGAATACATCGGTCTTTTTATTAAGTTTCTTCTGGGTTTCGGTTTGTCCTTCCAATTGCCGGTTTTGATCTTCTTTTTAGCAAAGCTGGGGATCGTGACCGACAAGATGCTTTCCCAAAACAGGAAGTACGCTATTTTATTAATGTTTATAGCCGCCGCGATTCTTACGCCTTCTCCGGATGCATTAAGCCAAATGTTGATGGCGATTCCCTTGCTGTTTCTGTATGAAGTGAGTATATTTGTTGCAAAGTTTGCAGGCCGGAAAAAAGAGGCATCCGCATAAAGCCGGAAGGAGAGGGGCCGGGATTGGGACATGTCTGAGCACAAAAGAAAGAAAAAGAAATCAAGCAAGCTGCTGATCTTTGTTAAAATATTGTTTGTGCTATTCCTGCTGATTTTACTGGTGACGATCAGCGGGCTGACGGCCTATTACGCGTTGACCAGGGACCTTCCGGGTATTGATGCATTAAAGGATTACCGGCCGAGCATTGCTTCCCGCGTGTATGACGCAAATGATGAGCTATTGGAGGAATTCTTTTTAGAAGACAGAAAAATCATTCCGATTTCGGAAGTTCCGGACCTGGTCAAGTATGCTTTCGTCGCGGCCGAAGATTCCCGCTTTTATCAGCATAAGGGATTCGATCCGGTTAGTATTTTCCGTGCCATGTTCAAAAATGTGGAAGCGGGTAAAATTGTTCAGGGCGGCAGTACCATCACTCAGCAGGTGGCCAAAATGATGTACCTGACGCCCGAAAGAAAGTACATTCGAAAGTTCAAAGAAGCCGTGCTTTCTTATCGTATTGACCGATATCTGACAAAAGATGAAATCCTCTATCTGTATCTTAACCAGATTTACATGGGGCACGGAACCTATGGCATCGAATCGGCATCGATCGGTTATTTTGGCAAGAGCACGAAGGACCTGACTTTGCCGGAGGCGGCGATGCTGGCGGGTTTGCCGAAAGCCCCCACCACGTATTCACCGTTTTTTTATTTCGACCGCGCGAAACAGAGGCAGACATACGTACTGAACCGCATGATGGCGGAGGGTTTCATCACCAGAGAACAGATGGACACGGCCGTGGCCGCCACCCTGAAACTGAAGCGGGCAGCTCCGAAAGACAGATTCGCCGGGCATTTTGTTGAGATGGTCCGCCGCTACGTGCAGGAAAAATACGGGACAGACATTCTTTATAAAGAGGGGTTGTCGATATACACAACCCTTGATTCATCGGCACAGAAGGCGGCCCGGGATGCGCTGATGAAAGGTCTGACCGAAATGGAGGAACGGGAAAAGTACCAGAAAGGCCTTGTGCAGGGGGCGCTTTACTGCATGGATGTCAAAACGGGAGCCATTATCGCAATGGTGGGCGGACGCGATTTTGAAAAAAGCGAATTTAACCGCACGACGCAGTCGCGCCGCCAGCCGGGTTCGGCCTTTAAACCACTGATCTATACAGCGGCTTTTGACAAGGGTATGACTCCTTCCACCCGGGTTGTTGATTCTCCCATTGTATTTGAAGACCGGTCACAGGAGGATGGTGTATGGAAACCGAGGAACTTTGACGGAAAATTCCTGGGCCCTATTACTCTGCGCAAGGCTCTTGTGCAATCGCGCAATGTTGTAACCGTGAAGATCCTTCAGGATATCGGTATTGACTACGCAACGTCGTATGCCACGAACATGGGCATTACCTCTCCACTGGTCAGGAATTTCTCCCTTGCGCTCGGGTCATCGGGCGTAACCCTGCAGGAGCTGGTTCGTGCCTACGCTGTTCTGGGAAATGCGGGGAAGAAAGTCAAACCTTACTTTATCCGGAAGATTGTTGACCGCACCGGTAATGTTTTTGAGGAAACGAAGGTGCAGCCGGAACAGGTCATTGATCCCCGCATCGCTTTCATCACGACCCATGTCATGCAGGAAGTCGTGGAAAGTGGTACGGGCCAGAGAGTGAAAAGCATCGGACGGCCGGTTGCCGGAAAGACGGGTACAACCAACGATACCCGAGACGCATGGTTTATCGGGTTTACGCCGTCTTTGATTGCCGGTGTCTGGGTTGGTTTTGATCAGGAAAGATCTTTGGGCAGACAGGAAGTCGGTGGCCGCGCGGCAGCGCCGATCTGGCTCTATTTTATGGAAGAAGTGCTGAAGGACAAACCGGTGGAGGAATTTCCCGTTCCGGAAGGCGTTGTTTTTGTCAAGGTCGATCAGCAAACCGGTGCGCCGACGCAGGGCACAGGATCGGAAGCAGTCTATGAGACCTTTCTGGAAAATGCCATGCCTGAGAAAAAGGAAGATAATCTGACGGAAGAAACCGAGGAACTGTTCCGTTAAAAAAATCAAACCCATCAAGAATGCCTCTTGACAACAGACATTTTTTTCGTTAAGGAATAAACATTAAATTGGGAAGTAATTATGTTTCTTAAAGATTTAGACAGCGGCAGAATTTTGAATCAGGCCATTGTAAGATTACTCGTCGTAGTAGTCGTACCCATGGGGTCTGCCGCTCTGTATCGTTAAGAAAAGAGATACAAGCCGCGGGCCCCGAAAAGTCCGCGGCTTTGCTGTATCTATTCAAGGCCGCTTTTTCCTAAAGAAACTGGCGGCTTTTTCAGTTTTAGGGCTTTTGATCAAAGGCAATGGAGGAGTCATAGAAGATGAAGTTGAAAGGCACGGAAATTTTTCTGAAAGTGCTCGAAGAAGAAAAAGTTGACATTATTTTTGGCTATCCGGGTGGGGCGGTCCTGGATCTCTATGATCAGCTTTATGAAAGCAATCTCAGGCATATTCTGGTTCGCCACGAACAGGGCGCGGTGCATGCCGCCGATGGTTACGCTCGCGCAACCGGAAAAGTTGGAGTTTGCCTGGTAACATCCGGCCCCGGCGCTACCAATACGGTTACCGGCATTGCCACGGCAAACATGGACTCCATCCCCCTGGTGGTATTTACCGGGCAGGTGCCGACGGGTCTTATCGGCAACGACGCGTTTCAGGAGTGCGACATCACCGGCATCACCCGTCCCTGCACCAAGCACAATTTCCTGGTGCGCAATATTGAGGAACTGGCTTCAACGATTAAAGAAGCTTTTCACATCGCCCGTTCCGGACGACCGGGTCCGGTCCTTGTGGATCTGCCGAAAAATGTCATGGCCGCACAATATGATTATGATCCGACAAACATAAAAATTCGTAATCATGAAGCGGTTTACAAACCGGCGCCGAAAAAAATGGCAAATGTATTTGACATGCTTAATGCGGCGAAAAAGCCCCTGATTATGACCGGAGGGGGGGTAATTCTCGGGAAAGCTTCTGAAGAATTAACTCTCCTGGCCCGTAAATACGAGATCCCCGTCACGGGGACCCTGATGGGTCTCGGGTCTTTTCCGGGCACTGATCCTTTATGGCTGGGAATGCTGGGGATGCACGGCACCTATTACGCAAACATGGCTGTCAGCCACTGTGATTTCATGCTGGCCGTAGGAGTTCGCTTTGACGATCGGGTGACCGGTTCGATTGAAACATTTGCCGCCAATGCCAAAATTGTTCAAATTGATATTGATCCCTCTTCTATTAATAAGAATGTTACCGTTGACCTGCCGATTATCGGCGACACCAGGGCCACACTGAAGGATATTTTGCGTTTTCTGGAGGAACATCACTACACACAGGATGCCGGATTGCGTGCCCAATGGCTTCGCGAAATTGCCGAATGGCGGGAAAAAGTTCCGTTGAACTACTGCAAGAACGGTGAAGTCATTAAACCGCAGTACGTGATTGAAAAATTGCAGGAGCTGACCAAAGGTGATGCCCTGATTACGACGGATGTCGGTCAGCATCAGATGTGGACGGCGCAGTTTTTCCATTTTGACCGGCCCAACACTTTCGTTTCATCCGGCGGGCTGGGTACGATGGGATTTGGTCTGCCCGCTGCCATCGGCGTCAAATGTGCATTTCCGGATAAACAGGTTGTGGCGATTGCGGGCGACGGAAGCATCCAGATGAACATCCAGGAACTTGCGACTGCCGCCCAGTATAACATCGCCGTGAAAGTGGTTTTATTGAACAACGAATTTCTTGGAATGCCGCGCCAGTGGCAGGAAATGTTTTACAATAAGCGATATTCCCACACGGACATGACGTACGCGCCGGATTTTGTAAAACTGGCGGAAGCTTTTGGCGTGATTGGCCTGCGTGCGACAAAACCGGCCGAAGTGGAGACTGTGTTGAAGCAGGGACTGGCAGCCGATAAACCCGTGCTGATGGATTTTCGCATCTCGCGGGATGAATGTGTTTATCCCATGGTGCATCCGGGCGGGTCGATCAATCAAATGACCCTGGGATCGAGAGAAATGATCAATTAACGTTAGGTTTTGACGAAACCGTCTATAGTTAAAAAATAAAGGTGAGGTTATATAACATGGAGAAAAAGGACCATATTATTTCTATTCTGGTGCACAATAAGCCGGATGTGCTGGCAAGAGTTGCCGGAACGCTGGGCGGCAAAGGCTATAACATTGACAGCCTTTGCGTGAACACAACCACGCAAAACGACATATCGAAAATTGTGATGACGACTTCGGGTTCCCAGGCGACAATCACCCGGATCGAGAATCAACTGCAAAGGCTGGTAGATGTGATTTCCGTCGATGATCTGACCAATGTTGAGTCCGTCCATCGTGAAATGGTGCTGGTTCGGCTGAATCTGACCGCCGAGAATGCAGAACCTGTGAAAAATGCTATTGACACGAACAAATGGAAAGTAATTGTTTCGGGTGATACCTATTTGATTATAGAAATCACGGGGGACAAAAGGCAAATCGAATTTTCGCTGGCGCGTCTGGAGCCGCTGGGCATTGCGGACATTACCAGGACCGGCCTGGTTGCGCTGACACTGGAAGATTAAAAAAAATAAAGATATGTAATCTAAAAAATCAATTCATAAGAAACAGGGGGTTTTATGGCAAAAATCAATTTTGGTGGCACAATGGAAGATGTGGTGACCGCGGAAGAATTCACGGTCAAAAAAGCGCAGGACGTCCTCAAAAATGAAGTGATCGCGGTTCTGGGCTACGGAGTTCAGGGACCTGCGCAGGCTTTCAATATGAAAGACAATGGTATTAGCGTGATTATCGGGCAGTCTCCCGAAGACAAGCCCTACTGGGAAAAAGCTATTTCCGACGGCTGGGTTCCCGGTGAGACCCTTTTCCCGATTGAAGAAGCAGTGGAGAAAGCAACCATCATTCAGTACCTGGTATCCGACGCGGCGCAGATGCTCTTGTGGCCGAAAGTCAAGGCCCACCTGAAAAAGGGTGATGCACTGTACTTTTCACACGGTTTTTCCATCGTTTACAAAGAACAGACAGGCGTTATCCCACCTGATTTTGTCGATGTGATCATGGTTGCCCCCAAGGGATCGGGCACCAGCGTACGCCGCAATTTTATTGACGGCAGCGGCATTAACTCCAGTTTTGCCGTACATCAGGATGCAACCGGCCGCGCAATGGAGCGCACCCTGGCCCTGGGGATTGCCATTGGTTCAGGATTTCTTTTTCCGACCACCTTCCAGATGGAAGTATACAGCGACCTGACCGGCGAACGCGGTGTGCTGATGGGCGCGCTTGCAGGCATGATGGAAGCTCAGTATGCCGAACTGCGCAAGCACGGCCATACTCCCAGTGAAGCTTTCAATGAAACGGTTGAAGAACTCACACAGAGTCTGATCCGGCTGGTTGGTGAAAACGGGATGGACTGGATGTATGCCAACTGCTCGGCAACTGCGCAGCGCGGCGCGCTCGACTGGCGCCACAAATTCCGCAAGGCCGTTGAACCGGTTTTTACGGAACTCTATAACTCCGTTGCCACCGGAAAGGAAACCGAAGTAGTGCTGCGGGTCAACAGTGCGCCGGATTACAAGGAAAAACTGAATGCCGAACTGAAAGAAATGCGCGAGTCCGAGATGTGGCAGGCGGGTGCAGCCGTTAGGGAACTGAGACCGGAAAAGCGAAAAAAATAGGAACGTCTTCGTAAAAAGCCAACCTGCTGTTACGAACCCGTTAAATTATTAATTTAGGATTGATGGAGAAGACAACCATGAGAAGCGATTTGATGAAAAAAGGACTGGAGCGGGCACCGCACCGGTCCCTTTTCAAGGCGATGGGCTACACGGATGAAGAAATTGCCAGGCCGATCATCGGTGTGGTGAATTCAGCCAACGAAATTATCCCGGGACATATCCACCTGGATCTGATTACTGCGGATGTAAAAGCGGGAATACGCATGGCAGGGGGGACGCCCGTGGAATTTCCGGTCATCGGTGTGTGTGACGGCATTGCGATGAATCATGCGGGCATGAAATATTCGCTGGCCAGCCGTGAATTGATTGCCGATTCCATTGAAATCATGGCGACGGCCCATCCTTTTGACGCGCTGGTGTTCATTCCCAACTGCGACAAGATTGTTCCCGGAATGCTGATGGCTGCCCTCAGGCTGAACATCCCGTCTATTTTCATCAGCGGCGGACCGATGCTGGCAGGTAGGCTGCAGGGCAGGGCCGTTGACCTGATCTCGGTTTTTGAAGGCGTTGGCGCGGTAAAAGCCAGAAAAATAACCTCCTCCGAATTGCAGCAGTTGGAAGACTGTGCATGCCCCGGCTGCGGTTCCTGTTCCGGCATGTACACGGCCAATTCCATGAACTGTGTGACCGAAGCGCTGGGACTGGGACTTCCCGGACACGGCACAATACCGGCGGTTCTTGCCGCACGGCATCGTCTGGCAAAGCAGGCGGGCATGAAAATTATGGATCTGCTCAGGAAAAACGTGAGGCCGCGTGATATTGCAACGCTCGCCGCCTTTAAAAATGCCATAGCTGTCGACATGGCACTGGGTTGTTCCACCAACACGGTCCTGCATATTCCTGCAGTTGCCCATGAGGCCGGTATCAAGCTGGATTTGGACCTGTTTAATAAGATCAGTGAGAAAACACCGAATCTGTGCAAACTCAGCCCGGCCGGGCCTCATCACATTGAGGATCTGGACGCGGCAGGGGGTATTCAGGCCGTCATGAAAGTGATCAGCAAACTGGGTGTGATCAGCGAGAAAGCCATGACGGTAAACGGAAAGACCGTTGCAGCCAATCTAAAAACGGCCCGTGTCTTGAACGAAGAAGTCATCCGTCCGCTTGCCAAACCATACTCCAAACAGGGCGGCATTGCCGTTTTACGCGGCAACCTGGCTCCGGACGGTGCAGTGGTCAAGCAGTCCGCCGTGGCAGAGGCCATGCAGGTCAACGAAGGCAGGGCCCGTGTGTTTGATTCGGAAGACAAAGCCATCACCGCAATCCTGGGAGGGAAAATCAAGCCGGGAGATATCGTGGTCATCCGTTACGAAGGCCCGAAGGGCGGTCCGGGCATGCGGGAGATGCTTTCGCCGACTTCCGCCATTGTCGGTATGGGGCTTGATAAATCCGTGGCGCTTCTGACCGACGGACGTTTCAGCGGCGGTACACAGGGTGCGGCCATCGGGCACATCTCGCCGGAAGCGGCAGAGGGAGGAACCATTGCGCTTGTGAAAGAAGGCGACATTATTGCCATCGACATTCCGGCCAAGAAACTGACTCTGAAAGTTGACAATGCGGAGCTGGAGAAGCGGCGCACATCGCTGAAAGCCTGGACACCCGCCATCACAACAGGTTATCTGGCCCGCTATGCAAAAATGGTAACATCAGCTTCTACAGGGGCGGTGTTTAAAGATTAACGCGCAACAGCGAAGATGAGCGGTCACGGCCCGCCGTGACCGTTTTTTTTACAATCAGATAATTTCTTTGATTTTGAGGTCCAGCATCCAGAAAGCCAGCTCGATCCGGTTTAATATTTCAGAACTCTCTTTTTGCGAAATGATATGCTCTTTTTGCCTGTCCCAGCACCAGGCCAGCGGCTCATAAATGGTCCACTCCACATCCGCTCCGATTGTATCCCTATGCTCCTCGATCTCCAAAAGGACGCTTTTTCCTTCCTCGGAATACATCAGCGAGTCAGTGGAAAGGATCTCGACCTTCCAGCCTGAAGAACTTTCAACGGTTTGATCATTAAGAATTTTCAGAGAGTCTTTCATAGATGTTCATGCTGAAACCATTCTGCTTCATTTTGTTTTCATGCAAAATTATTTTCTTTCCGTCAGAATCCGGCGCACGCGTTCCAGCTCCTGCTCGTTATCCACTTCGACCGAGTCGTGGGGCGTGATGACGCATTTGATTTTATAGCCGTATTCCAGTGCGCGCAATTGTTCCAGGGCCTCCAGTTTTTCGAGTTTCCCCTCCCGGAGCTTTGTGAACGTGTCAAGAAAATCCCGGCGGTAGGCGTAAATGCCGTGATGCTTGTAATAATCGGCTTTCAGATTTTTGTCACGCACATACGGAATGGTTGCCCTCGAAAAATAAAGGGCAAAATTTTGATGATCAAGAACCACCTTGACCGCATGAGGATGAGTGATCTCTGCATCGAGGATGATTTTATAAATCAGGGTGGACATCTGAATGGACTGGTCTGTTAGGAGAGGTTCGATCACCTCATCAACCTGCACCGGCTCAAAAATCGGCTGATCCCCCTGAATATTGACGACAATGGCGTCCGCGGAAAGATGAAGGGTTTTCACGGCCTCGGATATTCTATCCGTGCCCGAACGGTGCGTTTTTGCGGTCATGACGGCATTGCCGCCGAAATTTTTTACCGCGTTTAAAATTCGCTCATCGTCGGTTGCCACGGCAACGTAGGGTACAGCCTTTGCCCTGGCGACGCGTTCATAAACATGTTGAATCATGGGTTTCCCGCAAAGATCAGCCAGGGGTTTGCCCGGAAAACGGCTCGATTCATAGCGCGAAGGTATTATGCAGACGATCTCTCTTTTCATATCAAAAATCTCTCTGAGAAGTTTCTGTTTTTTTGCGTTGCCTTCCGGATCAATTCACGAAGGCTGAATATCGTTGATTCTTAGTTTCCCAGATGCGGATCGGCCTGCTGCAGGTAGTTGACCACGTAATCCCGCACGGAATCCTCCAGAGGAGAAAAATTCACCGGGCACCCTGCCGTTTTGATCTTGCCCATCTCCGCCTGCGTAAAATACTGGTACTGATTACGCAGTCCTTCCGGCATTTCGATGTATTCAATATGGGGCTTGATATTCATGGCGGCAAAAACCGCCTGGATCAGATCATTCCAGGTACGGGCTTTGCCCGTGCCGAGATTGAAAATGCCGTTGACGGCGGGATTCTGTAAAAGCCACCACATCGCATCGACGCAATCTTTCACGTAGACAAAATCGCGCATCTGACCGCCATCTCCATATTCTGGGAGGTAGGATTTGAACAGCCTGACTTTGCCGGTTTGCCGGATCTGATAAAATGCCTTGAAGATAACGCTGGTCATATCGCCTTTGTGATATTCATTTGGGCCGAAAACATTGAAAAACTTGATTCCGGCCATCTTGTTTTCCTGCTCATGCTTCAGAGCCCACACGTCAAAAACCTGCTTGGAGTAGCCATACATGTTGATCGGTTTGAGGCCCGGTATTTTAGCGTGATCGTCGGAAAAACCCTGCGATCCGTTTCCATAGGTTGCCGCCGAGCTTGCATAGATAAATCGGATCGATTGTTTCATCGCCCATGCCGACATCGTCCGTGTGTAGGAGAAATTATTGGTCCAGAGAAAATCTGCATCGCGTTCTGTGGTGGAGGAACAGGCACCCATGTGAATCAGGGCGTCTACCTTGAAGGGTACGGCATCCTCAGCTGCCATTTTTAAAAAGGCGTCTCTGTGCAGATAATCCGAGTAGCGCAGGTTGACCAGGTTTTTCCATTTATCCGTACTGCCCAGGCGATCAACGATGATGATATCTTCTATGCCTTCCCGGTTAAGCTTCCAGACAAAAGCGCTTCCGATAAATCCCGCGCCACCGGTTACGATTATCATATACCTTGCTCCTGAATTTATTTATCCGGTTTCCTAGTAATACTGAACCGGGATGCTGTCAATAAGGAATTGTTTTCGGATCAAACAAAACCCCCTCAAGACGGAGGGTCTTGAGGGGGCTCGTTATATCCACAGATCATGATTTTCGCTTAAGCGGCGGTTAATGGTTTATCCTTCCTGAACTTCTGTCCGCTTCTTCCTGATCTGTCTTCGATCAGGTCACAATGTTCTTCACTGCATCAATCACCGGGTTGGTGAACAGCGCCATCAGGATCGTGTAAAGAGCAAAGGCGCCAACTACTTCCGCGGTATACATCTTGTCATACTTCCTCTTCAGGCTGACCAGAATCAACCCGCCTACAATCAGGCAGCCCAGCTGGAAATACGGGAAATTCGCCGCTCCCGCTGCCGCATATTCTGCGAATCCAAAGGTTGCCGTTAAAAGAACTACTGCTGCCGCCGCTGCGATGGTTCCGAATGTCTTTTTCATGATCTGTTACCTCCTTGAGGGTTTTTGTTTTATTTGCCTTTATACTAATGAAATTTGCGTGCCAGAATCTAAAAACAGGCAAAATATTATCGTAAGATCATAATATTCAAGGTGATTTATCAATGACGGCGATTTAGCCTCTTGATTATAAAAGGCCGTTTTCCCGTTTTCCTTCCATGAAATGTTCAAGCGAGGTGAACGAAATGTGGAACGATCGGGACGGAGATTCAAACCGGGCATGAGTAATATAAGAAATATTAACTGATCACGGGGATTGATGAAGTGCGGGGGGGGGGATGTCAAATTCATTCCTTTGATGAAAGGATTGATCATTTATAATGCATTCTAATTTCCAAGACAATATTTCTCGATTTCACCCGCCACTTTTTTGGCGAAGGCCACCGCTTCAACAACCGTTTTGGGACCGGTTACGATATCGCCTGCAGCAAATACGCCCTTTGAAGAGGTATATCCATTTTCGTCGGCGTCAACAAGGCCGCGGTGTGTTTTTGAAATGTTGCTGTCAGCGGTGACCGCTCCCTGCGGCCCCTGACCGATCGCAACAAGAATCGAATCAGCGGGAATCTTCCGGACACGGGTGAAATCCTCTTCATAAGTATTTCCCTGTTCGGATTCCTTAACCTGGACCGCGACGCATTTTACTCCGTCTTCCTCGAGTTTAATGGTTTGCTGAAGATGAATAAACCTGACGCCTTCGTCAACCGCCTCCGCGATTTCACGTCGATTGCCGGTCATTTCCTCTTCCGGCAAACTGTTTACAATCGTAACCGTACCGCCCGGGTCAATATTGCGGATTGCCATGCGTGCTGCATCCAGGGCAACGTTCCCTGCGCCGACAACCGCAACGTTTTTGCCAAGACGGTATGCTTCGGGGCTCTTGAGGTAGTCTATGGCATAATAAACATTACCAATGGTTTCACCCAGAAGCCCCAGTTTGTTGGGTTTGGCTGTACCGACGGCAATAAAGACCGCCCTGTAACCGTCTATGAACATATCGTCAAGGGTGATGGAGGAACCGATAAAAGTGTTTGGCTTGAACTGGACTCCCAACTTGTACAAAATGGGCTTGTACCGGTCAACAATGTCTCTGGGAAGTCTGAACTGAGGTATGCCGTATCTCAAGACGCCGCCGATTTTATCGCGCGCCTCGATCAGCGTGACCCGGAACCCCTTGAGAGAAAGAAGAATGCTCATGGTGATCCCCGCGGGCCCCGAACCGATCACCGCAATGCGGATATCATTCTTTTCGATCAGGGGAGGCGTGTAATCTTCGAGAAATTTTCCGGATAAAAATTGTTCAACTTTGAAAAACTCCACCGGCTCTGATTTTTTGCCGCGCACACAATGGCCATAACAGTTACGTTCATGGGGACAGACAATGGAGCAGACGGCGGAAAGCGGATTATTGGCAAACAATATTTCCGCGGCTTCCTGAAGCTTGTCCTCTTCAACTAGCTTCATGGTATCAGGTATCGGCGTGGATACGGGACAATTTTTCCTGCACTGGGGAACTTTGCACTTTAAACAGCGCGATGCGATCTCATGAATCAAGGTTACAATATCCTCTAAATTTGCAGTCGTTCATCATTAATCTAAAGTTGGCATGGTTTCAAGCATGATTTCCACAATTTCACCCCTTGAATTTCAAGTGAACAATTTGAATCGACGCAGGGCCGGGAAAACCTCAGGAACCTTTGTTCCGGGATTTAACTTTTTGCCCCTGCATCACGGCAATATGGCTCACCTGAGCTCCAAGATTCGTTAGATAGGCGTTACGCTCCTGAAAGATTCCTCCCTTGATGTCGTATTCTTGACGGGTCATGTTTTGCATCGCTTTTTCGACATCACCCTGAGCTTCGTTCAGATAAGCTTCGATCGTTTCACGGTAACGGAAGGTCTCTTCAAGGGAACACCGAAGGAAATCCCTCGCATCATTACCGGTCAGCACCAGGCCGTGTCCGATGCAAACCATTTCCGGTTCGAGCAAGATCATCTGTTTGAGCGAATCAATGTAATCTTCATAGGACGAAAGAAATTCTACCTGTATGAGATCTCCCTTCTCACCCTGAATCACACCGCACGACTCACCGGGAAACAGGGTTTTAATCTCCGGAAAGAAATAAGCAAGCGAGTCCTTTGTATGACCGGGCGTTTCATACACAAGGCAGGTCAGGCCGCCCAGATGAAATTCATCGCCCTGTTTCAGATGGAAACGTATTTCAAATGGATAAATCGTTAAATCTTCTTCTGCAGAATTCTGGCCGGAAAGCTCCACGTGATTTTCACTGAGCCGGTTCATCATCTCCAGCACAGAAGGCTTCTGCAGAAGCCCTGCAAGCCTTTCATGGGCTCCGACCTCAAGGCCGGGAATATGCCGGCTTAAATAAGAGGCTGAACCAAGATGATCGTAATGGGAATGCGTTAAAAAAAGGTAATGGAGAAGCCCCGGATCCCCTATGGTTTCTTTGATGGAAGCCAGGTATCGGGGCCCCAAAAGATTCACCCCGGAATCGATCATCATGTTCTTCTCGTCACCGCGGATGATGTACGCGGGATACCAGGCGTTCGGGATCGCACTGATCCGTTCATGAATTTTTCCTTCTGCAAGTCGCCTCATATTATTCCTTTCGTCAGCCGATAATCACCGCTACAAACGGCAAGTTGACTTTTTTGTGAATTTGTTCTCAATGATTAGCATATTTTATTAAGGTTAAAAGATACCTCGATCGAAACTGCCTGGTCGCCAGGAGCTGTTTGGCAGGAGGCAGCTTAAGGATAACACCCAGCAGGGCCGCCATTGCCCGATGGCTGAACAGGATCTGATTATCGAACACCAGATTCTGCAATTTTCCCCTCTCAATGGCCATGAGCACAATTCTGTGAACGGAATTGACCGGAGTAAGGACCCTCTCTTTTCGGGATTTTAGCTTGAGAGCCCCTGCGTTGCAGCCTTTCAGGCAGATTCCACAACCGAGGCACTGATCCTCATTCAGTTTCGCCTTCTTCTTCTCCGGATTATGCGGGTCACTCGCGCTGACGAGCGTCATGGCCTCCGCCGGACAAAGAGATACGCATTTTCCACATCCGCTGCATTTTTCCTCCATGATTTCCGGGATAAAATTGGTGGTGTGGACCGGATTCAGAAAACCGAATTTCCTTGCCGCGATTAAAGCCTCACAGCAGCATCCGCAGCAGTTGCAGATGAAACTAACCCTCTCCCGGACATTTTCGCCAAACTGCACCAGGTTGCAATCCAGCGCCCTGTCCAATAAATCCAAACCCTCCGGGGCATCAATTTGTCTGGCAATACCGTGGCGGATTAATGATTCAGCGGGAGCATTAAAGGTCATGCAGATATCCATTGGCGCGCTGCAGTTTTTCCCGATATGTTGCATTTTGTGTCTGCAGTAGCAGATACCGACCCCGATATGCGAAGCTGTTTTGATGACCTCTGATGCCTTTTCGTAATCCAGAACATGAAGAGCGTTTTCTCCGGACAGGACTTGTTCGTTTACAAAAACCCTCCCCAGTTGAGTCTCTCCTTTCAGGAACAGATTTTTGATGAAATCTTCTTCCACATTGATGTACTGATAAAAAAGTTCGGACAGGACTTTTTGATTGATATCCTCCCGGGTTCTCATCAGAGAAAATTCAAAAAATCCCGCCATGGGCGGAGCCAGGATATAGGTGGTCGTATCCTCACTTTCATAATCAAGGAGAATCCCGCGATCAGCAAGGTCGTTCAGGATGACCCTGGCTTCTGAAAAACTCATCTTCCAGATCGCAGCTGCTTTTTTACCGGTAAAAGGCTTAATGGGCAATAGAGAAACAAGCCTTGCTTCCTTTTCGGAAAAAAGAACTTTCAGGATTTTGGATAACAGTTCTGCAGGGGGCGCGCCGAGGGGAAACCTGTTTAATCTCTGAATCAGACCTTGATAGCTGTTTGCTTTGATCGTATTGTGATGTGCCATTGAATGCTCATTATGAGATTCGGAAATTCATTCATTCATTTTAATCTATTTTAATTAATATTAGTATATTTTAAATGATTTTTTATCAGATAATGACGAAGCGCTCCATGGAACTCACCCGGTCCGCTGTGCGTCCGGAACCAGGTGAAGCCCCTTTGCTTTGCCCTGTTTCTTTAGCACGCAATCAATCAGAACGGAACCTCGGGGAAAACTCGTCCTGTTATTTCCCGCGGCCTTTTTCATCTTTTATCTGCCCGCCGTCGGGCTTGATAAAAAGATAATAAAGCCTGCCTTCCCGATAGGTTTTTCCGGCCAGTTCTCCTGCCTGATCACCAACCCCCATGTAAACATCGCAACGGCCTGCAGCCCGGATTGCGCCGCCGGTATCCTGGTCCAGAGCGAAACCGATGGGCCTGTCCAGATCTACCGCGGCAAAGGCAAACATTGCCCTCGGGTAAATGGTCTTATCCGTCGCAATTGTCCTGAACGGCGTCACCGGCTCATTCAGAGATCCTCTGGGCTCCCCTGTTTCCTCTTTAAAAAACACAAACCTGGGATTGTCATAAACGTACCGGTCCACCTCATCAGGATGGGCTTTGAAATAATCAATCATGGCCTTGAGATTGATCTTCTGTTCGGTAAATTTACCCTCAGCAATCAGTTTATGCCGGATGCTTTTGTAGTCCCAGCCGTTATGCGCGGCATAGCCGATGGTCTCGATCTGCCCGCTCGGCATGCGAATTTTGGCGGATCCTTGAACATGCACGATGTAGACTTCAAACGGATCGGCAAGCCATACCAGCTCATGTCCGGCAAGCATGCCGGATTTTTCGATATCCGACCTGCTCGGGTACTGTTGCACGGTGCCGTCCGGGCCTTTCCGGCCCAGGATCGCTCCGTCCGGACCTTTGACCAGATCGACAGGAGCCTTATACAAAGGATACCGGTAACGGTCCGTCCTTACGCGGGAACCGTCAAAAATAGGCGTGTAATATCCTGTGTACAAGACAGTACCCTGGTCATCACAGCCGACCGAAATATACGTGTCAAATTTTTCTCTTAAAATCAGGTTCATCTCTTCGGGAGACAATTTCAGACTGACCAGTTTCTCCAGTTCCTGCAGGCTTGTTAATGCACGCTCGTGAGTAATTTCACCGTAAGGATAGAACTTTCTGCTGGATGGTTTTCCCATGTAGGTCAGGCTTCTGGCAATGGCTTCCCTCAAACTGTCGAGATCGGAACAGGCTTTTGTGTAGTCGGGTATCTGCTTCGGATCGGTAATCTTCCGAAGAGCAAGTTCACCGGGCGGCAAGGCACGGCTGTAATCTTTACCTGGTTCTTCATGTGGAGTGACAATAACCGTGCTGCGCGTCTGGCAACCTGAAATGACCAGAAATGCGGCAACAAACAACATAAAGGAAATAAAGTTTTTGGTTTTCATGTCGGAAGCATAGGTCAAAACAGATATGTATGTCAAAGAAAATTTATCGGCAGAAAAAAATCGTTCATGGACAATGCATCAAACTGGTCTGCTATTTTCCACGCCGTCTTTTGATATTAAATTGCGGGCACAATTCTGATGATCCAGGTTCATACTCGCGGCATACCTGGGGTCTTGTCTCGTATATGGAGCATTTCCATTTGCCTTCGTCGCTGAACAAAAACGGACATTCCCGCGGAGCGTTGCCTGTTTCCGCAGAAATCAGCCTGTCACCCGACCAGACAAGATGCCGGTGTTCAATGACATTGAGAATATCCTGCCTGTCCTGGGCTTTCCATCGGTCATAATCACTCTGCTGAGCATATGCCGTCAAATCCACGAAGCAACACTTGCCGCACTGAAGACAGGATGGCGTTTTTACCGGCATTCGCTATTTTCTCCCATCCAGAATCCTTAAAAACAATATATCAAAATTTTTTGGATTAATTATTACCGGGGAGAAACTTCACTTGAAGCAGACCATGAAAAGAATCCCGGCATCTTCCATTTTTCCCGCAATCCTTGCCTGTTTTCATGACAATCTATCAAATCAAGGTGCGGCAACGATCAGGACCCACGACGCAGTTCAATCAGGATATTGACAACCGATATACTGATCAGGTTCAGCGTGGTGGCCGCATACCAGAAACAAGATTCGTGGGGGCCAAGCAGCGTTATCCAGCCCGACCAGAGGACAAAACAGATGATGGAAAAGGAAATCAGTGTATCAATCGCCAGGAAGAATTTTGGCCTGTTAAAATATTTTCCGATCTGGGCGATGGTGCAGTATTCGATGGATGCCTCACGGCCGGCCATATGAAATACCACCCGAACAAGATTCATCACCAGGTCCGCCAAGGCCCAGATAATAACAAAACACGCAAAAATGGTAAGGAGATCTGACGATCTTCCGGCGCGCATGGCCAGTATTCCGAAAAGCAGTTTAAAAACACAAAAGGGAACTCCAATGGTCAGAGCCTGAAAGGCAGGTTTCAAAAAGAAACTCTCTCCATTATGATTTAACGAATTCCGACTCTGATCTTTCATAACAGGAATCCGGCCATTAATTCTTAAAAATGATGACAGGTCCTTTGGGCCTTCCATAACCACTCAGCCAAGTCCGGTCCGTAATCTCACCACCGATGATCATGCTACTTTCAGATTAACGGAGCAGAAAAAGAAATCATTAAATTTGCCTGCCCGCAGCGTCTGCCCTGTTGACGGATCCCCCTTTTGATGTGTTTGTTGCTGGTGACGTCTTTCGGGTCTGGGCATTGGCGATCATGTCTATCAGGACATTGATGCTCTCATTCACGAACGGCGCGTTTTCTTCCCGGGCTTTTTGTCTGAGTTCGGAAGGGGTTTTCTTCTCTTTGCCGCCATTTTCTTCTTTCATGGACTTTCGGAACTCGGCAATCTGGATAACCCCCTTTCTGGCGGCGGCCTCTTTGTTGTCTTTGCTGATCTTGGCAAATTTTGCGTCTTTCTCCACCCGGGCTTTTGACTTTTCAGCCAGCGCTGGAATCAGGACCTCGTCAACAGGTTTCCAGGCCGGAGCGTCTTTGCCCCGCAGAGCGATGAAGGGTTGGATGGACTGGGCCGGCAGTGGATAATCCAGGGATGCTTCACCGACATCTTCAAGAGAAGTCCATGCAGGCAGAACCACATCGGCTGTCACTCCCGTCTTCTGTGTCGATTGGCCGCCAGGCAGGAAGTATAAGCCCGTCGTGACTTTCATTCCACCCAGTTCCCACGGCAGCGGGAACAGAGCCTGCACAGATCCCTTGCCATACGTATGATCCGCCCCGACAATCACGGCGCGACGGTAGTCTTTCAGGGCGCCGGTGACAATCTCACTTGCCGAGGCGCTCATGCGGCTTGTCAAAACAACAAGGGGCCCTGTATAGATCGACCGTTGACTTTCAAGAGGCAACCGGACAACTTTGCGTTTGTTTCCGAAACTCCATAAGGAGGGAGAACCGTTGGAAAGGATCGTGACTTCCCCGCGGCCATCCCGGACTGCTACGATTCCGCCCTTGCCGATAAAAAGCCCGGCAAGGCGAACTGCTTCATCGAGAAGCCCACCACCGTTTCGCGAGAGATTCAGTACAATACCATCCACTGCCTGAAGCCTGGCTTCGGCAAGAAGTTTTTTCACGTCTTCATAACTCGACTTTCCGCCCTTTTCACCACCGTAAAAAGAAGGCAGATCGATTATACCGAACCGGTATTGTCTGCCTCCAGCTTTTCTGCTCTCATAAGAAATTTTCGCCTCCTGTTCCTTCATGTCGATCTTGTCTCTGACAATGGTGACGTTGAAGCGGTCCTTGCTTTGGCCGGGACGCAGGATGGTCAGGGTCACCCGCGTGCCTTTTTTCCCACGGATCATGCTGACGACATCGCGCAGGTCCATATCGATGACATTTACGGGTTTCTCCCCTTCCTGGGCCACGGCAATGATTCTGTCTTTTGGTTTCAGCATTCCGGTTTTCTCGGCCCCACCACCCGGAACCAGTTCTTCGATAATGGTGAAACCTGTATCACTGCTCAGCATAGCGCCGATTCCCTCAAGGGAAAGCTTCATCTGAATCTGCAGGTCCTCGAGGTTTCTTGGGGAAAGGTAACTCGTATGCGGATCCAGGGCACCTGCAAACGCCTCGGCAGCAGTAGTGATCAACTGAGCGGGATTCTGTTCCACCACACGCTTTGTCTGCAGTTCATATCGATGGATCTGCTGCTTTTTGGCCTCTGCCATATCTATGCCGGAAAGCAGAGAGTTTTCGATCTGGAACTGCACAATCTTTTTCAGGAGTTCCTGCTTTGCAGCCACCGTCTTCGGGAAGGGGCGTTTTTCGACATCGATCGTCAGCTCCATCCGGTCATCAAGACGAAAGTCCGGGCCCAAAATCCTTTTGACCATCGCTTCGTTTTCGCGCGCCCGTGCGACCAGCAGGGTGTAAACCGGTTGAAGCGAAGCGCAGTTGCCCTTCTCAACACTTACAAACAACTCCAGGAGGAGCGGCTTAATGGTTTGGAGATCGGACTCGTACAACAGCGTTTTAGACGGATCAAGACGCTTGATCATCTGTTCAACGGCCTGAGCCTTGATCTGCGGTGTCATGCTTTTTGTCGCATAATGGTTCTCATGGAACGCCTCCATGAGCATGGGCAGACGGTTGCAGGTAAGGTCTTTCGCCGCGATATCCAACGGGATAACTACGAAAAGCAGAATAACCAGAGGCAGAAAAGCAATAAATCTGTGCCTGGGTCTCCATTTCCCTTTGCTGATACGATAATTGTTGGCAATATTTCCCAATGTGTTTTCTGACCCTTTGCTGTGCATGTTTACACTCCCTGTTCTTCCCGATCTACCCATAGATGTGGTTTGCCATTCCCCTTGATATGAATAATCACATATTATTTAACGTTAATCGGCGCGAAGGCATCTGTCAAGTGAAAATGAAAAGCCATTATTTCATTGACAGGCAATGATATCGTTTATATTATAACGAGTGATTTTTGAATAGAATCGGTCATCCATAGAACATAATGCTTTTTGCGTTTTCCGGCAATCAAAGGAGGAGATATGATTTCAAGAATTCTTGTTCCCACGGATGGTTCAAAAACATCTCAAAAAGCGGCTGTTTACGCGGTGAATCTTGCCAAACAGCTGAAGGCTTCCATTAGCGTCTTGAGCGTGATTGATAAACGGATGTTTATGACCCAAGCTGTTCCAGCGGCAAAGGCACCAAGACAAAATCCGGAGACTGTCGAGGATTATCTGACCGAAGCCGCCCGGGAATATGTCGGAGCGATCAAAAAGGTGTGCGATAAACGCGGCGTATCATGCCGCATTTCCATCAAGATGGGATACCCTGTGGAGGAGATCGCCAGGGAAGCCAAAAAGGTTAAAGCGAATCTGATCGTTATGGGATCCCGTGGAAGGAGCGCGTTTTCCGCCACCATGCTGGGAAGTGTTTCCTACGGCGTCCTGCACAACGAAAAGAGTATTCCCGTCCTCATTGTGCGTGAATGAAAGGAATTGCACAAAGATCCGTTATCCATTCCGCCATCCGGGTTCTGCATTTCATACAACCTCCAAGGGGAAGGATTCTCATGAGTAAAAAATACTTCAAGGGAGAATTTTGTGGCTGGAGCTGACTTACCGTGGTTAAAAGAATATCGCGTATTCGGAATACCTGAAACATTCAAACCTTATCCTGACCAGCCGGTCTATGAAACCCTGTATAAGACAGCCCGTAAATACAAGAACCAGGGGCTTATTCAGATGGATTACAGGATGACCTATCCCGATGTAAAGGATCATGTGGATCGCCTGGCCACGGCTTTACATCACAAAGGATTAAAAAAGGGCGACAGAGTTGCCACGCTTTTACCGACTTCCATCCAGTTTGTTATCGCGGATTATGCAATTTCAAGAGCCGGACTGGTGCATGTTCCCGCCAGTTCACTGGAACCGGCTGATCAACTCCAGCATAAGTTCAAGGAAGGATTGCCGCAAGCTCTGATTTGCCTGGATGAATATCTGGACGTAATCCAGGACACGCTTCAAAAAGTCCCAATAAAAAATATCATTGTTTCAAAATTAGCTGATTATTCACTTCATAAACCGCAAAATTATGAACCGATTAAAATCAAAGATGCTCTATGGTGGGGCGAACTGATTGCAAACACCTCTCCCGATCCTCCGGATGTGACATTTGATGTGGAGAAAGATCTGGAACTGATTCTGTTTACCGGTGGTACAACCGGTCTCCCTAAGGGATGTATGCTGACGCACAGGAACGTCTATGCCAATGCCATTCAGAATGGAAATGCACTCGGGCGTTCACACCTGCTGGCCGAAGGCGTCCTTACCGTACTAATGGGGCTTCCCTTTTTCCATTCATACGGTCACAGCACGATGCATTGCATGACCAACGAGGGCTACAACCAGATCCTGATTCCCGATGCCAGGGACACGGAAAGCATGGTAAGAATGATCCGGGAGTATAATCCGTTCATACAGATCGGCGTCCCGACTCAGTTTATGAAATTGACGCAGCAGGAATTAAAAGATGTCAACATTCTGGGAATTTCCGGTTCAGCCCCTCTCTCCAGAAATGTTCAGGAGGAATTTGACAAGAAAAGCGGAGGAAGCGGCATCATGGAAGGGTACGGTCTTTCTGAAATGTCGCCGACGACACACCTGAATACCTCATTTCTTCTGCGAATTATGGGCGGCAGAATTCCTGTCAGAATAAACAGCCTGTTTATTCAACTGCCCGGTGTCGCTGCCGGCATCAACGCCTTATTTCGGGCTTTGGGCAGCAAAAATGTCGGTTATTTATTAGGCAGGGCCATGGGATTTTTATCCAGGTTAACTGCCGATGCCGATAAGCAGCCAAAGAAAAAAGTTGAAAAAAGGGGAACCATTGGCATTCCGATGCCGGATACGGAAATTAAAATTGTTGATATTGACTCGGGGGCGGTTCTCTCCTGGGAAGAAGTATGCGGCGGCAAGACAGGTGAAATGTACCTGCGCGGTCCGCAGCGGATGCTGGGCTACTGGCCGGAACCCGGGAGCGGCCTGGACCGGGAGGGATATGTCCGAACGGGCGACGTCGTCAGGGTTGATGAAAACGGATATTTCTACATCGTTGACCGAACAAAAGATATGATCATCGTCTCCGGATTTAAGGTCTACTCCAGAGAGATTGAAGACATCCTGCAAAATTATCCCGGAGTGGAAAGAGCGGCGGCCATAGGAATTCCCGATCCCGAAAGACAGGGCAGTGAGTGGGTATGCATATTTATCGAGCCGCAGAGCGGATGTAAAGCAGACATTACGGAAGAAAAGATCATTCAATATCTGAAAACCACCGTGGCCAAATACGCCGTGCCGAAGATCGTGCGCATCGTTGATGCGATCCCTCTTACCGAAGTGCAGAAGATCAACAAAAAAATGTTGCGCCAGATGGCAGAAATGGAATTGCAGCCGTCAGCCAGCAGATCTATATCAGACTAGCAAACGATCTGCCGTTATTTCCAGGAAATGCCGGGGGGTACATTGATAGATGGTAATCAGGTGATAAATGGAAATAACCGACCACGGATTTGCAGTACCGGTAAAACCCGTATACTTCAAAAATTTTTACACCCAAAAATATGATGGTCTTTTATTATGCTAACGAAACTTTTCGCCCATGTCGTATTAACTCTCAGCGGCTGGACGGTCAAAAATGGTCTGCCTCCAGATGTTAAGCAATGCGTGATGATTGCCGCCCCCCATACCAGTAATTGGGATTTTCTTTACACTCGCCTTGGTTTTCTTAAAATGGGCGTTCCTGTAAAACTTACCATTAAACGCAGTTATATGCGCTTTCCTTATGGCCCGTTTGCCCGTGCACTCGGTTGTATCGGCATTGACCGCCGTCCTAAAAAAGAGGGGGAGGAACGGCCCAGCATGGTACAGGTAATGGCAGATTTATTTAAAGTACACGACAATCTGGTCATGCTGGTAACACCTGAAGGCACTCGTTCTTTGAGCAGTAAATGGAAAACAGGTTTTTATCATGTTGCTGTTTTAGCGAATGTTCCCGTGGCATTGGGATATTTAGATTATAAGAAGAAAGAAGCAGGTGTGGGTAAAATCGTTTATCCCAGTGGCAATATGAGAAAAGACATGCAAATCATTATGGCTTTTTATAAAAATATTGTACCGCACACACCGGCAAACTTTAGCATTGATTTAGATTACGATTCTTAGTTCAACCGATGAATCCGATCTCCCTGGCGTATGAAAACTGATGCTGCCACGGAATTCCCGGATGGACTTTTTCAAAGATTTCCGCTCCCGTCATCTTCAGGGACTCCGCATCCACTTTCACGGGGTGATCGCCGCCGATAAACCCGTGATCCCTGCCAATGATGGGATTCTTTCCCGGCAGGCAGTCGCATTCCGCGGTGATGTTCAGCAGGGCATTAATGACAACGGTCTTTCCCTGAATCTTTTTCCAGACGGCCGCCGCCGTTTCAACCAGCTTCTCCTGAAAAATCTTTATGTCCGAGTCCCAGAAGATCTTCAGGGCCGATTCCCGGCACATGGCAATACACTGAGCGCATCCGATGCACTTTTTCAAATCATATTGAGGATAACCGGGCTCAGTCATGCTTGCCGCTTTTGTCGGGCAAATCTCAACACAAACACCGCAACGGGTGCACTTTTTCTTATTCAGCACCGGATGATAATCGGAATGCATCCGCTGCTTCTGGGCCCGGGACGCAAACCCCATCGAGATATTCTTGATGGCACCGCCGAACAAAGAAACCATGTGTCCTTTGAAATGGGAAAAAATGACAAATCCCTGCGCCCGGTCGAAGACAGATCCGACCTGAACGGTCTTAAAATGCCTGTATCCCGCCGGAATTGAGACGACATCCCGTCCATCCACGCCGTCGGCAATGATCACCGGGCACCCGAGAAAATCAGCCGTGTAACCGTGGTCAAAGGCCGTTTTCAAAGCATCAGCAGCCGTGTGCCTGCCGCCGGAATAAAGCACGGTTGTATCAAAAATGAAAGGCGCTGCCCCTTTTGAAATCAGCCAGCCGGCAATTTCTTTCGCGTAGTCCGGAGGCAGAAAGCCCTTGTTGCCCCTCTCTCCCCAGTGCAGTTTGATCCCGACGCTGTCGCCGGAGGAAAATGGCGGCTGGAATTGCCTTAAAATATTTTGCAGGGATTCGGTATAGGGTTTTTTCATGCCCGCTACGGATTCAAAAAATATATTCATTGCCAAACGATCTCCCGCCCGTCAAATACGTTCATTGAAAGACATTATAAATCTTTTATCCATGGATTGCATCAGAGAAAAACCGTATCCGGCGTATACTCAAAAGAGTCACCCCGGTCAGAGTGTTGATTTTATTTTCCCGACCGCCAGGCCACCAATTTAACAATCAGGTCCGATGGCATGCGCGTCAAAAAACCGTTGCTGACACGATGCCAGAAGTACAGGGATTTGGCCATAATGCCCGGCACAACGAGATATTTCCCGCTTTTCACACCACGGACAATCGCCCTGGCCGCCCCTTCAGGTGTCAGTAAACCCGCAAATGATTTAACTACCCGTGCTTCACGAGGAAGCGATGCGGCTTCTTTTTCTACAAACGGTGTTTTCACTTCCGGAGGGCAGACAAGAGTTACTTTAATGTTATATCGCTTCAATTCACCGCGCAGGCACTCGGTAAAACCCACAAGAGCGTATTTTGTCGTACAGTACGAGCTGTAGCCGAACATGCCGATCAGTCCTGCCATGGAGGAAATATTGACAATATGTCCGCTGCCTTTTTGTTTCATATACGGCAGGATGGCGCTGACGGTGCTTCTCGTGCCATAGGCATTGATTTTCATGCACTGGTCAAACTGGTCATAGGAAAGGTTTTCAAAACAGCCTGCGGAACTGACGCCGGCGCTGTTAATCAACAGATCAGGGATACCGAACTTTTCGACGGCGGTTCTGATTTTTTGCTGCACATCATGATCATTTGCGACATCCATGGAGATGGATTGAACGCGCTGAAAGGCCTTGTTGATTCCTGCTTCAATGGTCCGGCATGCCTTGTCCAGCGAATCCTGCCCCCTGGCGAAAAGGACAAGACGGCATCCCTGCTTTGCAAGAAGATTTGCCGTTGCCAGACCAATGCCGCTTGATCCCCCGGTAATAAAAGCGAGTTTCCCGGAAAAGTAAGCCATGATCGTTCACCTCATTTTCTCATTTTTTGATCAATATACTCTCTGATCCTCTTCAGTCCTTCAGCATAGGACACCTGTGGTGTGTAACCCAGTTCATTTTTAATCCGGTCATTGGGAATTCGGTTATCCGAACCGACCAGATTCAGAGCCTCCCGGGTAATGAGCGGACGTTTCTGAATGCCGAACAGTTTATATATCCCTTCCATCAGATAGGCTCCGATTGCTGCCAGTGGTGCGGGAAGGCTCTTCGGATTTCCCACTCCAATGATATTGGCGAGATCCGTAAAATATTTTTTCCATGTAACGTCCAATCCGTCACAGGCATTATACACTCTTCCGATGGCCCTTTCGGTTGACCCGGCCAGAATGAGAACATCGGCCACATTGTCAACATAAGCAAGCCCCGCATTCATTTCCCCTCCGGAGATAAGACCGGGAGATCCGCTTTGAAGGACATCTATGACGTCGTGTAGCCACGGGCCGGAACCCGGTCCATAGACATTTGCCGGACGAACTACGGAAAGCTTCATGCTCTTATTCTTAAAGTATTCCCAGGCGAGCTTTTCCTGGGCCTGCTTGGTTCTGCTGTAGGGACCCAATGTTCTCCCGTAGGGGGTGTCTTCAGGGCAGGCTTGAGAGTGAATATAGTCACCGTAGACAGCTATGCTTGAGGCAAGAACCACGCGGGCCTGGTTTTTCACCGCCTGTTCAAAAATCAGGCGGCTGCCTTGAACCGTAACCTCCCAGTATTTCTTTTCGTCTCCCCAGTCTGTAACAATCGCCACCAGGTGAATGATCGTTTCCGCTCCGGCGGCGGCTTCCTCTACAGAACGGGGATCCGATATACTGCCGCACACCGTTTTGACTTTGCCTGCCCATTCCGATGGAATCACTTCGTTAGGAAGGACCAGTACTTTCACATCGATTTCTTTTTGCAGCAGTTTATGAACGACTCTTCTTCCGATAAACCCGGTTGCACCGGTCACCAGAACCGGCTGGGCGATTTTATCTGCTGTTTCCATTCATTGTCCTCCCGATCATTCTGTTTATCATCCATTAACTGTTGATTTCGGATATTCCGGCCTCCATCAATATGGTTTTGCATTTTTCCAGAACAGGTTTATCCCCAAAAGAAGTCATGGCTTTGCTTTTTTTATATGGATCATCCACGCCGATTTTGTCGCTTTTTTCATGCCACAACGGATTATAGGCCAGCAGTGAGGCTTCGGTAACATCCACGCTTTTCAGAAACATCGCGATTGCTTTCATGTTTGCTTCCGTATCGGTCATATCAGGAACAAGCGGTATACGCGGAAAAAGCACTTTATTGTCTTTTTTCGCTTTTCGGGTAATCCGGCTGAAATTATCAAGTATCTTATCGTTGGACCGTCCACAGTATTTTTTATGGGCGACACTGTCGATGATTTTTATGTCAAAATAGATTGCATCAAGATGCGGGTAAAGCATGTCCATAAACATGTCCATATCAAAGTAACCGCAGGTTTCCAGAAGCGTGTGAATGTTATGCTGCTTTAGTGACTGCAGAAGTCGGGATGTAAATTCCATAAATAGAGTAGGCTCACCTCCGGACAGGGTCACTCCCCCGCCTGATGTTTCGAAAAATGGTTTGTCCGGGAGGATCTTTTGCATAATGTCGTTTACCGTCATTGCTTTTCCCACCCTGTCCAACGCTCCGGACGGACAGGAGTCAACGCACAGATAGCAAAGCGTGCATTTCCTTCTGTCAATGTAAAAACAATTATTCCGATCAAGTGCTTTTTCAGGACAAACCTCCCTGCAGACGCCGCAATCAATGCACAATTTGGCGTCAAAGGATATTTCCGCAACGGCCTTTTTACTTTCCGGGTTGTGGCACCACACGCAGGACAGAGGGCATCCTTTATAGAACACGACAGACCGTATACCCGGCCCGTCATCGAGGCTGTTGCCTTTGATTTCCAGAATAAACGGGATTTTCATTTCGCCTTCTTTTATAAGTATTTTTTATATCTATATGCCAAACTCCGCTCTTTCGATCAATTCCATCTGCATGTCCCTGTTGAGTGTCACGAAGTATGCGTTGTATCCGGATATGCGGACCAGGAGATTTTGATAGTTTTCCGGATGCTCCATGGCGTCTCTGAGTGTTTTTGACGATACGACATTCAACTGCATCTGCATTCCGCCGAGGTCGCAGTATGTCTTCACATAGGAATAGATATTGTCCACGATTCTCTGGTGCGTTTCATTCGCGGCCGGCACAACTTTCACGTTGAAGGCGATATTGTTGTTCATGCTTTTTGGATCCAGTCCGGCAACATCGCGGATGTTGTCCAGAATGCTTTTGGATGCATGCGGTTCAGGAGTCAACCCCGGCGTAAAGGCTTTGCCCGCGAGTCTTCCCGAAGGAAGTGCTCCGGTAAGAGTGCCGAATGCGACATGGTTTGACATGGACCAGAATCCAGCCGTGTATTTGCCGCCGCGGTAATTCGTATGTTCCCCGAAGCAGTCATGGGCAAGTTTAGCCACTCTGTTGGCTGTCGCCAGGGCCTCCGGGTCACCGGATCCGAAGAGTTGGGCCTTGTTTTTGATCAAGGCAAGCAGGGCAGGATCATTTTTGAAGTTGGTGTTAACGGCTTTTCGCAGTTCCTGGAAAGAAACCTTCTTTTCTTCGAACACAAATTTTTTAATAATCATCAGCGAATCGGTGATGTCGGCAAGACCGATGCACGCGGTCCCCGACGAATTGTAGAGAGCACCGCCTTTGGTAACGTCCCTGCCGCTTTTCATCGGACCTTCGATCAGGGCGGAGATAAAAGGGGTCGGGCGCAACACCTGGTGAGCCTCTCCCAGAAGATTGTTGTATCCACAGGTCTGATCGGCCAGAAAGCAAAGCTGCGCCGCAAATGCATTGAAGAACGATTCATAGTCCTGAAAATCACCGGCTTCGATATCGCCGGTCTTGGGTCCTACATTCCATCGCATCAATGGATGCCATCCGTTATTCAGAGCCATCTCCAGGGCCGCCACCATGTTGAACATCATGCAATTGGTGTGTCCGATGTGCCGGCCGGAGAGTGTGGGCTCGACGCAGCCTGTCGCCGACCAGTCCCGCAAATGTTGGGCCGGATAGTTGAATTCCGCAAGGGACGCCATGACAGCCTCGTCATTGTGGATGGAGGGAGTGGCCGTGGTGTTTAAATTGACCTCACAAAGCCGCTTCAAGTAAGATTCGCTGTTCTTTCCTTTGTTGTAGCGGGCATTGACATTGGGGTCCCGGATGGAGAGCATTTCCGTGACCTTCAGAAAGATATAGGTCATGTCATTGACCGCGTCTTCACCGTCAGGCGTCACACCGCCGAGGGTGATGGCCTGATCGGAGGAACTTCCACCGAACAGGTAGTTGCCGATATCCGGTATTAAAGGCAGATGGTCCGTACAGCGCATGTAAAAACAGCCGATCAGTTCAATGGCGTGCTTTATGTATTGTCGTTTTTCTTCTTCACCGGCAAGTTTTTCCATGTCGGCCAGAAAATAAGGCTGCAGCCATTGATCCAGCCGTCCCAGCGAAAATCCTGCATTGGTGTTTTCCATGTGCACCCCGACCCAGATGATCCACATCGCATTGACGGCTTCATCAAGTGTGACACAGGGATTCTCCGGAACCCGCCGGCAGATATCGGCCAGACGGATCAATTCATCTTTGCGGCAGGGATCCGTTTCCTGTTTCGCGAGACGCGCGGCCTCAACGGAAAGATTTTTTGCATAGGCATTGATTCCCTCAAGGGTGATTTTCATCGCCAGAAATGAATCGAGCTTTTGTTTTTCTGATCCCGGAGTCTCTCCCATTTCCCTGTCAATCTTCACGATGATGCCTTTTGTGCCGATCTTCAGTATTTCAGGATAATTTAAAATGGTGTGCGACAATGCAACCGTTTTCCATAAAAAGCAGGCGGCAAATCGCTCGTCGAGTTTTTGACAAAGCGGATAATCTTTCTTTTCCCTTACCCATTGACGAAAGTTGCGATGCAGCCAGAAAGGGAACACCCTGTTGTGGAGAACATCCACGGTTTCGTCAGTCACATCATAGGGATTGAGCGGTCTGTACGGTGCGGTCAGCAATTCTCCCCAGATCATCGTGCCGTGAGCATCCGGATAGATAATGACCCCTATTTCTTTTGTGGTGTTGGTTCCGGCTATCAAGTCATTCTTTCTGATGATGGGTTTTCTGTTTTCCATCAGATATTTGAATGCCTGTGCCTGACGGAGCTCGGCAACCCACGGTTGACCGTTTTTATCGGTTTCAAACCCGTTTTCCCTGTACCATCTGGTCAGGATTTCAGCCCGCTCATGGCATATTGCCGGACGGGTCTTTAAATGGATATCCAGAAAATCCTTTAACCTAGGGAAGTCATGAAGGGAATATTCCGAAAGATAAGGTTCGGGTAAACACCTGATGCCCGGATCGATAGAAGCTGCTTTGATCTGCCGCAGTTTTCTGGAATCGATGCTGTTTTTTGCAGCCGCCGAGGCATTGTAATCCCGATTTTCCATTTTTGTTTCTTTTTTCAGCTTGGCAACATGAATTTGTTTTAAGAGAAGCGAAAGGTAAAAGTTGATTAATTGCAGATAACCAAGATTGCCGTGCATGACGATTCTGTTTTCCATCAGGGCCAGCATCAGCCGGTTAGGAGGTTTTGTGGCGGCTTCCTTGACGGCATTTTCATCTGCAAAAATAAGCTGTGCATCCATTTGGGAAGGGATATTTTTTAATACCATGACTTTCCCATTTTCAAATCGCATGGCCTGCTCCATGCTTCCACTTTCCGTTTTGATACCAAAGGTGAAATTCAGCCAACCGTCATCACCCTTCAGATACTGTTTCAATGACGGGCGATTATTGAAATTCAAAGCAAAGAATTTAAAAAAAAGATTGGCCAGCGTGTTTGTATAACTTTTCGAATTTATTTGCGCTGTCGCCTGCATAGAATCCCCTCCCATTTTCACGTTGAATTTATTTCATGAGGCTTTTGTTCATCATTGAATGTTGCTTTTATTTTTATGATATTTTCGATCATATCCGAAGTTCGCTGCTGGATGAAAGCGTCCACATCATCCAGCACTTCGTGGAACAGTCGGCTGTTTGTCAGCGTCACCAAACCGTGAAGATCTGACCAGAATTTAACGACCTGATATAAAATGAAATGATCCTTTCTCTTTCCTTTCACGGGAAGGTATGCGCCGATGGTTTCCGTAAAAAGAGAAAGGCATTTCAACGCATTCTGTTTTTCTGTATACGCGAGAGGTTCGATTTCCGTGCCCACATAGTCGAGATACTTGGGAGTGTGCAGGTTGAACATGATATCGTAGTAACTGGGATGGTTCAGTCCGAATTCAATATAAGCCCGAACCAGGGCTTTTATTTTGCTTTCAATATCCTTGTAAGGGGCCGCATGTTTCGTCAGAAGGCCATAGAGCTTCTCGAAACCCCGTACCCGGATCATCAGATTGATTTCATTTTTATTGGTGTAATAATTGTAAATCGTTGTGGCCGTGACACCCAAACGGGAAGCTATTTTACGCACACTTAAATGGTTGAACCCTTCCGTAATGATAATATCAAGAGCGGTATCCAGAATCCTTGCCCTGGTGTTGTCTATTTCTTCCCTGGTCATGGGCATTTTAGGCATGATCGTCTCCTTTTATAAAGATAACAATGTTATTTTAACGGTGTTATTAAAAAGAGTCAAGAAAACATTTATATCAGATCATACTTTTGATGCCTCTCTCCTCGACATTGATGCCCTGTCACTTGAATCCGTGGAATTCCTGACAGTTTGAGAGTGCTCATGATGTTATAGAGTATATTATAGATAATAATAGATATTAAATAGATGAAAATAATTGTTGCATTATTAAATATTAATGATACAATTAAGATATAAACATACTAAAATGTAGTTCATATATTCAGCTTATAAAAGAATTGATGATTATAAATGCTGTTATATAGTTACTGAGAATTTAATACAAATTTATAAGTTGCTTTATGATTGATCAATGATGATAAGGGGATAAGAAAGAGGAAGATAGGGCATAACTCAAGATAAATGAGAGGGGGCATTATGTTCTTCAAAGAAACCAGACGGGAAATCCACAAGGCTTTAATCAGGGACCGGGAAGAAAATGTACGATTTAATGAAATGATCATCGAATCCTATCAGAAGATGGAAAAGCTTTACACAAGCTATCCTGGCCGGGCGGAGAGAGAAAAGGCTGATGAATACCGGAAGATGGTCAGTCAATGGAAAAGCAATTTAGCGTCAGCCCGGGGAAGGCTTGCACAAGCAAAAAGGGAATATGATGAAATGTACCGGGACGTAACCGTCTTGCCCACCCATCTTTCCCTTTTTCACCAGCCGGGGTAGAAGTTCCGCTAGTAATGAAAAAACTTTTTCAACTGGAGGCGGGATGATGACCATCGAAGAACGCTATGCCCATTGGCGGGAAGTGATTGAAACACAAAAGACAAGCGGTTTAAGCATAGCCGATTATTGCCGGAGTCGGGATATGCGAACAAATGTATTTTACGCCTGGCGACGCCGGATTCAAAAACGTCAAATGGACCAGCAGGGATTCATCGAGCTTCGTTCCTCAGTTTCAGGCATGGACACCGGCATCCGCATTGTATCCGGCAATCTTTGCATTGAAGTTCAGCGGAACTTCGACCCCACAACGTTGCGATCCGTTGTAGCCTGCCTGACATCCCGATGATTGCCTTGACCGCCATGACACGCATCTATCTTTACCGGGGCGCCTGCGACATGCGCAAATCTTTCGACGGCCTTTGCGGCATCATCCGTTCCGAACTGGAGATGGATCCTCTGTCCGGTTCCTTGTTTGTGTTCGTCAACGGCAACCGCAAAATGGTCAAACTTCTGTATTGGGATCAGGACGGTCTGGCGCTGTGGTATAAACGCTTGGAAGAAGGGAAGTTCATTGTACCCGACCGAAGCGGTTGTATCGACCGGCGTGACCTGACCTTACTACTGGAAGGCATCGTGCCGAAGCGGATCGAAAAACGCTATGTTGGGGCCCATTTGTCAGACGAAAAATCCATTGAAAAAACATGAAAAAAAGCGAGAAAAAAGTAAATAAATTTAATATAAGTGCTTGACATTATTAATATTATGTGCTACACGTTTATCCATGATAACCGCAAAAGCACAGGCCCCATATGCCGCCCAATCGCAAGACGAGATCATCGCTTATCAGGCGAATCTCATCCGGGAACTTGAGAACAGGAATACCGACCTTCTCTTAACCAAGAACGCGCACATTGAACAACTCACCCTTAAATGTGAAGCCAACCAGCGGCAAATATCCACCCTTCAACACCAGATCGAACAGTTGATTCGCCGCATCTACGGGCGAAAGTCCGAAAAGATCGACCCGAACCAGATGATGCTGGATTCCATTCTTCAGGAATCCATTGCCCAAAGCGCCGTGATTCCTCCCCAAGAGATTGAAGATAAAATGGAGGCTGCTTCCTCCAAACCGGGCAAAGAAAGAAAAGAAAGAGTTCAGCATGGCCGTTTGCCCATTCCCGAACACCTGGAACGGGTGGAGATTGTCATCGATATTCCGGAAGATAAGAAAGTATCTCCCCTGACGGGCGAACCGCTGAAAGTGATTGCCGTGGAAGTCTCTGAAAAACTGGAATATCGTCCCGGCAAGCTGTTCGTCAAAGTCTATAAGCGCCCCCAATATGCTCTACCCGATAACGATGGCGTGGTCTGTGCCGCCCTGCCGGATTCGCCCATTGCCAAATGCAAGGCGGATGTGGGGCTTTTGGCCCATGTGATTGTCAGCAAGTTTGCCGATCATCTGCCTCTGTACCGTCAGGATGTCATCTTTCAGCGGGAGAAGGTAGAGATTCCCCGGGCGACGCAATCGGGATGGCTGATGCAGATGTATGAAAGCATCAAGATTCTCAAGCCGGTTTTTAGACAAGCCGTTTTGGAAAACGGGGTTATATTTACCGATGACACCCCGGTGGCGCTTCAGGACCATCAAAACAATCCCGGGAAGTTTAAGAAAGCCCGGTTATGGGTGTATGTCCGGGGTGGAACGGGACCGCCTTTGACGATGTATGATTTTTCCATGGATCGCGGCAAGAAACGGCCTCTGGATTTTCTGGAGGGCTACCGGGGGTATGTCCATGCCGACGCTTATGGGGGATATGATGAACTTTTCAAAAGAGCCTGGATTCTCGAAGTCGCCTGCTGGGCGCATGCCCGAAGGAAGTTCGATGAAGCGGCGTCGTCCCGTCCGAAGGAAGCAACAGACATTCTGGCCAGGATTGCAAGGCTCTATCACGATGTGGAAACGCCAGGGAAGGTTCTGAAGCCCGAAGAACTTTATCAGTTAAGGCAGGAGAAGGCCAAACCGATTCTGGATAATATTTTTGCAACTCTGGAAAACCTCAACGATCAGACGATGCCATCGGAACCGCTGAGAAAGGCCATTGACTACAGCCTGAATCAGAAAGCGGCGCTTTACCGGTATCTGGACAATGGCCTTCTCAAACCGGACAACAATACCGCGGAAAACGCCATGCGGCCGGTCGCCCTGGGACGAAAGAATTGGCTCTTTGTCGGCAGTGAGCGTGGCGGGCACGCGGCGGCGCTCTACATGAGTCTGATCCAATCCTGCAAAAACTGCGACGTCAATCCCTGGGAATACCTCAA
>MWDG01000023.1 GCA_002070455.1 Deltaproteobacteria bacterium ADurb.Bin151 | reverse complement strand
GAGACTGTGTCGTAATGTCATTGCGAAGGAGCAACAGCGACTGAAGCAATCTCCTAAGTAGCCGAATACACGAGATTGCCGCGACGCCTGAGAGGCGTCTCGCAATGACCATTCTGCATTGTGACACAGTCTCGTAGGCCGGTATCCAGTTATTATTTAATTCCTGGTTCCCGGCTTTCGCCGGGACGACGCCTGGATTCCGGTTTTCACCGGAATGACGAAAAAAAGAATTATGCAAAGCTCTCAATAGAACTTCTTGATGAAAGTCAGAATCAAAGGATATGATCCAGGTAAGTTCGAGTCAGCAGATGCCCTTCCGGAAAAATGATTTGTCAGTTACTTCAAATTCATGTCAGCAGAATTTCTATCAATGGTTAATTTCTAATTAAGGAGGTCGTATATGTCGAATAAAGAAACCGTTGTCCAGTCAACAAACCTTGATGCTGTTTACACCAAACCCAACAATCTGGTCGATTTGTTTGAAAATTCCGTAGCCAAATTTGGATCCAGCAACCTGTTCGGTACCAAGAATAAAACGACCGACCAATATGAATGGGTCACTTATGGAGCCGTAGCCGAGAGGGTAAATAATCTCCGGGGCGCTTTGAATAAACTGGGATTGAGCAAAGGAGAGAAGGTCGGCGTCATTGTCAGCAATTCGGTGGAGTGGTTTGTTTGCTGCCAGGCGACACATGGTCTGGGCGGAGTGTTTGTGCCCATGTATGAAAAGGAGCTGCAGAAAGTCTGGCAATACATTCTTCAGGATGCGGACATTAAGTATGTTTTTGTCCGTGATCAGAAAATTTATGATGTCGTAAAGAGTTTTCAAAAAGACATTCCAACCTTGAAGGATATTTTCATTCTGTTCGGAGAAGGAGAAAAATCCCTGGCCCAACTGGAAAAAACGGGCAAGGCCAATCCAGTTCCCTCCTACAAACCGCACTGGTCCGAGACGGCCTTTATCATCTACACGTCGGGTACTACAGGAGATCCAAAAGGCGTGCTTCTCCATCATGGCAACATGACGCACAACGCCCAGGAGAGCCGGGATACTTTCGATGTAACAGAAAAAGATATAGGCTTGAGTATTCTTCCCTGGGCGCACAGCTTCGGCCTGACCGCTGATCTGCATTGTTATCTCCTGGGTGGCGGGAGCCTTGGATTTGCCGAATCCGCTGAAAAACTCACTATCAATTTCAGCGAGGTCAAGCCCACCGGTATGTCCGCTGTGCCTCGTGTTTTCAACATTATCTACGATAAAATCCAGCAAGGTGTGTCGGCCGATCCGGAAAAAAAGAAAGTCTTTGACGCGGCGTTAGCCGAGGCCGTAAAGAATCGGGATCTGAAAGAAAAAACTGAAGAGTTCAAGTTCTATGATGCTGTGGCCTTTTCCGTTGTCCGGAATATTTTCGGCGGGCGGCTGAAACATGTAGTCACCGGCGGCGCATTGATGAAACCGGAAATCGCACTGTTTTTCGCCGATGTTGGAGTGCCTACATACGACGGCTATGGTTTGTCGGAAACATCACCTGTTATTTCAAACAATTCGCCCTTGCGTGGCAATAAATACGGCACAGTCGGCAAGGCTTTCAAGGATACCAGGATTATAATTGATAAATCCCGCGTCGGTGAAGACAGCCCGGACGGCGAGATCGTGGTGTACGGCGCCCAGGTCATGCAGGGCTATCATAAAAAACCAAAAATCACCGCTGAAGCGATGATGCCGGATACCTGGAACGGCTTCCCCGGAATCAGAACAGGCGACCGCGGTTGGCTTGATGAAGAAGGTTATCTGCATATCACCGGCCGGTTCAAGGATGAATATAAACTGGAAAACGGAAAATATGTGCATCCCGAATCCATCGAGAACGAAATGAAAATTCTCCGTTATGTGGCCAATGCCATTGTTTACGGCGAAGGCCGCCTGTATAACGTAGCCCTGGTTGTGCCGGATTTTGAGGCGATGAAGGGCGATCCCAAAACCGCTGCCTGGGTACAGGGGACGCACGAGGAAACTATTGCCAACAAGGAGTGCACCGATTTTATTGCTCAGCAGATAACCGAACATCTGCGTAAAACTTTCGGTGGCTATGAAATTCCCCAAAAGTTCCTTTATATCACGGAGGATTTTACCGTGGATAACGGCATGCTGACCCAGACGATGAAACTTATCCGACGAAATGTCATGAAAAAATACGGCGATCAGCTCAAAGCACTCTATGAGTAATGAGGAAACAGCAAATAATCATTCTGTTTAAAATGTGATTCGAAAAACTGTGCCGGCGGCTGACTGCCGCCGGCGTCAGCAGTTGAACACAAAATACAGGAAGAAGTATTTGTTCCAGACAATTTTCCCTGATCCGCGACATGGTCCGCAGGACGAAAGGAAGGGATATGAAAAAAATCAGTTCTGTTCTGATTTTGGCAATGATGGTATCCCTGCTGCTCGTGAATTGTGACAGCATTTCCTACAAGTGGGTAAAATATCATGACGACAATGACGGCAATGCCTATTTTTATAAAAAGGGAAAAGTTGATAAAGACGGTTACAAGCATATTGTTCAGGCCTGGAGCAAAGAAGTTTATTCACAAAGGGGCCGGGACGCTGAAATCGAATCCAGAACGAAGGATGGATTGACCAGCAAGGGATACAGGAAGCTTTCCTACAAAAAATGTTTGTATGAGATAGACTGCAGCCGACTGAAAATCAGTACGTTATCCATAAAACACTTTGACACGGATGATAAGGAGCTGTATTCCGGAGGAACGGGTGAGAGAAACTGGTACGATATTCAACCGGATTCACCCGGCAATCGCCTGCGGCAGGAAGTCTGTAAATAACCCCCTCCGCCCTTATTGCCCGGCCGGATTCATAAGGCTGCAGGACACAAGAAAAGACTCAACTTCTTTGAAAACATGCGCGGCAATTTCCCCCCGCACAATTCCATGCTGATGATAATCAATCCAGGAAAAACTTTTTTTTGCCGAACCGATGCGCTTGAAAATTTCGGGGCCGCTTTTCGGATCGACTTTGGGGTCTAGATTGGCCTGGATGACCAGGGACGGAATTTTAATGTCAGGGAGCGCTCGGCCGACTTTTTTCATGAGCTTTTTGACCTGAACAAAAGCGCTGACCGGGCATTGCAGATAGTTGATGTGGGGATTGTCCGCGTCGTTTTCCATAAACTCTTTTGTTATTTTACGTACACCCGCAAATTTGCAGAGTTGATTGAATCCATTCAGAAGTTCGGCAAACCTTGATGAAAAACGTTTGAACTTCAGCGGTGCACTGATGCTGATTACCGCCTCAAAATCGTGCGGTTTCATGATGGCCGATTGAAGAGCGAGGCCCGCTCCGGTGGAGAAACCGGCGACAATAATTTTTCTGCAGCAGGTTTTCAGAATGGCATGACCGCGGTCAACCGAGTCAAGCCAGTCTTGATAATGGCGGGTAGCAAGATCTTTGGATGATGTCCCGTGGCCTGAAAGCCTTGGTGCGTAAATGGTCAAACCTTTTGCGTGCAGAAAGTTTGCCCATTCCCGGACCTCCTCCGGCGCGGCCATCAGGCCGTGGATGAGAAGCACGCCGGTGTCTGAATGAGTTGAATGCAGAAAAAAAGGTTTTCCAATCCCCGGAGGTTTCGTTTCGCCCGCGACAAAATATTTTTTATATTCTCTGAAAAACAATTCCGTCTCGGCTTCCAGAAGCCTTTCTGTTTCCAGTTCTCTGTTTTTAGGAAAGAAGGAGCTGTTCATCAATCAGGCGCCAGCGTGGGAAAAGACCCCGTAGATCATCGCATAATGCAGGCTCCCGCCGATCAAAACCAGGATATGAAAGAGCTCATGAAAACTGAACACCCCTGGAAACATTCTTGGTTTTTTTATGGCGTAAATGATGGCCCCCAGGGTAAAGGCGATTCCTCCCGATACCAGGAGGACGGCCTGGGATGAAGTCATGTTGGCAAGTAGTTGCCTTACGGTGAAAAGGGCTGACCAGCCCATGGATAAATAGATAATCGCGTAAAGCTTTCTCGGCGCCCTCGGGAAAAATATCTGTGAAATGACGCCGGCACCCACAAGGCTCCACTGGAAAATGATCATATACCATCGGTATGGGTCTTCCATGCAGAAATAGCATACCGGAGTAAAGGTTCCGGCGATCATGAAAAAAATGGCCATCCGATCCATTTTCCTCCAGAAGGAAAGCTCGTTCTCTTCTTTTTTGAACGCGTGATACAGCGTGCTTGCTGAAAAAAGAAAAACAACGGAAATCCCGTAAATAAGTGAAGTGACGAGACCGGATGTCGAATTACTGGCCTCCATTGCCAGATAAACTGTGCCGACAATGGCGGCGATTACACCGGCCAGGTGTGAATAAACATTAAACAACTCCTGCGTTTTGACTCTCATGACATTTTCCCCTTGCAGAGCTTAATACTCTCAATTTTAAAATGCTTTGTCACAAATTTATTTTAAAAGCGAGACTTTATTGCAGGATCTTTGCGTTGCATAAGTATTGGATATTTATAAATATGTTGTAAATTGTTCCCGGGTTGTAGAATGGATCTACCGTTTGCTTCACATTAAAAAAGAGTGTTTTTACACAATTCTCCTGCGTGACACTGCCGGCAGAAAGGAGTAAAATCATTTTAAGGATGCGGATATGGAAAGAATTTCGGTGAGGGTTGCTGCGGTATGGCTGGTCTTTTCTTTTACAGTAATGTTATGTGCATGCAGCGATGGAGATAAGGCGATATGGAGTGGAACTATATTAGTCGAGCATCAGGAGGAAAATTTGCCGGACAGTGTTCATCATGTGCGTTATGCTTTGGTCGATGAACAGGGCAACCAGACACTTTTGTCTTCCTCGTTTACCATATCTTCCCAACATGTGCTGACAAACATTCCAATCAATACAACAGCCATGATCATAGAGTTTTGCGCGGAAAATGGAGAGGTTTTGGATGAAGACGTTCAACCGATTGCTTTTACAGCTTACATTGCCTATTCTGCACCCCGCTATAATCCGGAATTTGTGGACGGACGCGTTGCCGTTGTGGATGTGGACAAGGCCACCGGCAATGTGCTGGTAAGGGGCAGCATCCCGCTGACAGGCGATACAAGAGAGGCCAAAAGTTATCAATATGAAGCAATCAAGGTGATCACCAAAGAGAAATTGAAGACATTAGACCCGGATTTTCACTTCGAGATTGCTGATTATGATGTCATCGAATTTGTTCTTCACGACAACGCTACCAACGCAATTGAGCTGAATCTGGAGATGAATGCTCTGGGACGAAGCCTTGATGATATTGCGAACGGTTTCGGCCGTAAATGGCTTCCGTATGATAATGACAGCGATTGGGAACCGGAAACCATTTATACATCAACAATTGCTGAAAAGATACTTGGGGGACTTGTATGGTGGCCAATGTTTGCCTGCCCGAGCAAGCCCTGCGATAATACGATCAGGAAGTACGACGGTTTATATACAGAGACGGAAGTGGCGCTCGACAAGATGCATTTTATTGACGCTTCCGCCTATCTGAGGACCTTGCTGACGACCGCTGACGGTTCCGGGAAAAAAAGACTGATTTATTTTCACTGTGTAACGGGAACAGACAGAACAGGTGCCCTGCATATAACCTATATTCTGGACAACAACCCGGACCTGAGCTTCAGGGAAGCCATCGAAAAGGCAAAAATCGGCGCAATGCAGGGCTCTGATGTCCAGCAGTTAGATCCCGTGCTTGTGCCTCTCTGTGCATACGCTGGTTTGGCCTACCGATACTGTCAGGAAAAAAACAAGGACAATCTTGTGCGATGTGGAGAAATGCCCGATGGACTCGGTGACAATGTTTCGCTTTGCAGACCCTAGCCAATCTGTGTGTATTTTGAATGATCCAAAAAGCTTCTACTGAGCATTTTGAGTTTGCTGATTCTGCAATTTTTGTAGACAGGACATCCATTTTATGTAATATGATAGTCAGATGAAGGATTGAGGATCATGGATACACTGTTGCACACCTTCAAAGACTTGTTTCCATCGTGTTTTGCACAAATCTGCACATCCGTAAAATTTATTATAATCCGAATATTTGCATGTCATACTACCCAAACTTCCATCCCTCTTTTTACAACAAATGGAAAAATAATCATTCTTATTTCAAACATGAGGAAAACAGGCATGCAACTTGTTTAAAGTATCAAAGATTAATGTTGGTTTTTCGATAATGGAAAGAGCCAAAATGTTGATGGGGAAGATATTGTATTACAAGTTATTTATGTTCAAAGGTAATTTTAACTGCAGGAGGTGAAAATGAGCTATTGGATGAAATGTTCTTTTTTGACGGTAATCTTAACGATCCTGATGGTAACAACGGCCGTTCAGGCTGATGCGTCTGTTGATAAATCAGGAAATAATCCTGCTTCGGGGCTTGCGCTGCTTTTTGACCAGGATCTCGGTGATGATTCTCCCATTTTGCTTGCGCAACGTCCCTGGCGTCGTGGTCCGGGATATCGCAGATATCCGCCTCGCCGTCACTGGGGTTATCGCGGTTATGGACCTCCCCCCCCTCGCCGTCACTGGGGTTATCATCGTGGTTGGGGTCCTCCTCCACCTCATCGCCGCCACTGGGGTCATCGTCGTGGTTGGGGTCCTCCCCCTCCCAGATGGTAGTATTGCGGGTGAATTGATCTGAACCAAAGTAAAAAACCTTAACAACAAAAAGCGTCTGCATGTTTTGAGACGCTTTTTGCTTTATGTAAACCTCTTTAATTTCGTCTTTACAAAATACGATCTTCCTGATTAAAGAAATTGGCAAAACAACAGGAGATTTTTTATGAAGCAGGGGACCTTGCCCGAGTATGATTACGATATTATTATTATCGGCGGTGGGCCGGCAGGTTATACAGCCGGTATTTATGCGGCGAGGGCCGCGCTCAAAACACTTCTCATCGAAGGTGAAAGTTCGGTAAGCCAGATCACCATCACGGACATGATCGAAAATTATCCGGGAATTCCCGAAGGAATTGGCGGATTTGAGTTGATGCAGCTTTTCAAGAAACAAGCCCTGAAATTCGGCCTGGAAATTCTTTCTAAAGATGTAACCGGCATAAAAAAATCTTCCGCTTCGCCGGTGTGGGAAGTAACCTCCTCAGACAAGGTTTTCAAAACGCTCAGCATTATCGCAGCGACGGGTGCCATGTGGCGGAGTCTTGGTGTGTCGGGAGAATCGGAATTTGCAGGGAAAGGTGTATCTTATTGCGCGACCTGTGACGGACCCTTTTACAGGAATCGTGATGTGATTGTGGTGGGCGGCGGCGATACGGCCATTCAGGAAGCACTTTTCCTGACCCACTTCGCCAAAAAAGTGGTTGTGATTCACCGGAGGGACAGGCTTCGCGCGGCGGGCATGCTGCAGAGTCGTGCCTTTGCCGAAAAGAAGATTGAGTTTGTCTGGAATTCAACGGTTTCAGAAATAACGGGGACTGATTTTGTCACTGGTGTAAAAGTGAAAAATATTCAGACCGGCGGCCTTTCGGAGATATCCGCTGACGGGATTTTCATTTTTGTGGGTCGTCTGCCATATACGGAAATTTTCAAGGGCTTGGTGGAGACAGATAAAACGGGTTTTATCGTAACCGATGAAAATATGCGGACAAATGCACAGGGCCTTTTCGCCGCCGGAGACTGCCGGGCGAAGCTTTTCCGGCAGGTTGTCACCGCTGCCGGTGACGGGGCCAACGCCGTGAACAGTGCCGAATTGTACATCGATGAAGTGAAAGGCCAGACATACTAATCAATGGAATCTATTGTGATTGCCTGGCAGAATCTGCCATCCCATATCAGTCCTTCGCTTTTCAGCATCGGATCTTTTCAGCTTCGGTATTACAGCCTGATGTATCTGGTTGCCTTTGCGGTTGTGTATTTCCTTTTTTCTTATCGCATTAAGCGCAAAGAGATCAGCCTGACGGTAGAATTTCTTCAGGATTACATGGTCTGGGCAATGGTCGGACTGATTGTCGGGGCAAGGTTAGGCTATGCCCTGTTCTACAACTTCAGCTATTTCATGGCCCACCCGCTGGAGATTATCCTGCCGTTTGATTTTTCTGACGGTATTCGCTTTGTGGGATTGAGCGGTATGTCCTACCATGGCGGATTCATTGGTGTTGCTGCGGTCACCATTTACGTTTGCCATAAACACAAAATCAAACTCTGGCAATTCGGAGACTGGTTATGCGCGGCGATACCCCTGGGCTATATGTTCGGCAGGCTGGGCAATTTCATCAATGGGGAACTCTGGGGCCGGGTTACCACGGTGCCGTGGGGCATGTATTTTCCCCTGGATCCGACCCGGAGCCTGCGCCATCCCTCACAGCTTTATGAGGCTTTGTTTGAGGGTCTGTTTTTGTTTTGTGTCCTCTGGCCCATCCGAAAAAAAAATCCTTTCGACGGTTTCACCGTTGGTCTTTATGTTTTCGGTTACGGTCTGGTTCGTTTCTTCATCGAGTTTTTCCGCGAACCGGATGCACACCTTGGATTTGTTCTGGGATTCAATACGATGGGTCAGGTTCTTTGCATATTGATGATGCTGGCGGGAATAGCCATCATTTTGTGGCGCCGGCAGGTTGCAGCCCGCGCGAAGTGAAGAGGAGGTCAACATGGGCAAGCGTTTAGTCATTATCGGGGGCGGCGCAGGCGGCGGTTCAACTGCCGCAGAAGCGAAGCGCAATGATCCCTCTCTGGACGTCACCATTTTGCAGATGGGCCGATTTGTCTCCTATGCCTCCTGTCCGACTCCATATTATATCGGCGACATGATCAAGGATGCCAATCAACTGATTGCCAGGACGCCGGAAAAATTCCGTGATGGCGGTATTGATGTCCAGCTCGATGCGGAAGTTGTAAACATCCATACCAAAGAACCGTCTGTTGAAGTGAAGGACGGTCGCCGTTTCCCCTATGACGTTCTCGTTATGGCTACCGGAACGGCGGCGGTTGTGCCGAACATGCCCGGTGTTCACCTTCCTGGTGTTTTTTCGCTGCGCAATCTGGAAGATGCGATCCATATCAAAACCTGGCTTCGGGGAAAAAATGCCAAACGCGTTGTTGTGATTGGCGGTGGGTTCATCGGACTGGAAATGAGCGAGGCGCTGTATGCTGCAGGCGTGAAAACAACCATTATTCACAAAGATCCCCTGCCGGCCAATCGCTGGGACAGGGCCCTTTCTTCCATGATGCTGGAGGACCTTCAGGCTCACGGCGTGGACTTTGTCGGCAATGCCGCAGCGCAGGCGATCGAAGAAGGAACAAACGCGCCTCTTCGTGTAAAGACTGACAAAGGGGAATATGAAGGAGATCTTGTGTTACTTGCCATCGGGGTCCGGCCGGATTCGAGGCTTGCACAGTCCATCGGTTTAAAAGTCGGTTCATCCGGGGCAATCGCGGTAAACTTTGCTCAGCAGGCTTCTATGGAAAACGTTTATGCAGCCGGCGATTGCTGTGAATCGTTTCATAGAGTCAGCCGCCGCTGGGTAAACATCCCCCTGGGAGACATTGCCAACAAACAGGGTCGTGTTGCCGGACGCAACATCGGCGGCAAGCCTCTCACCTTTGACGGTATTGTGGGTGCCCAGTCATTCCGGTTGTTCAATCTGGAATGCGCGGCCACGGGCCTTTCCGAAAAAGATGCGGTTGCAGCGGGTTTCTCACCGGTCAGCAACATCACCTGGGGAAGCGCCATGGCGCCTGCACTGGGTATGAGAAAAATTGGTTTGAAGTTGACGGCCGACAAATCATCGGGCAGACTGCTTGGCGCGCAGGCGGTGGGTGTTGCCGGAGCGGTGGGCAGGATCAATGCGCTGTCCGTCGCACTATGGGCGGAAATGAATCTTGATCAGGTCGGTTACCTGGATCTTGCTTATGCCCCGCCGTTCAGTCCGGCCTGGGATATTATTCATAACGCGGCTCAGGCGCTCGGCCGTTCATTGTAATCCCGCTCACGCGGAACGATTGTTCATTCTTCGTAGCTTGCTGTGATATTATAACATTCATTTCATGCCTTGACAGCTTGCTGCGAGGTGGTTGATTCAGGGGAACAAAAACCATGTTATGGTGGTGGATATTTTTTGCCTTCTTTATACTGGCCATGTTGGCCCTTGATCTGGGTGTCTTCAACCGAAAATCCCACGTCATCAAAATGAAGGAAGCCATGCTGTGGACCCTTTTCTGGGTGACGCTGGCCCTCCTGTTCGGGACGGGCATTTATTTTTTCTATGGCCATGGAAAGGCCATGGAATTTCTTGCAGGTTATCTTATTGAATATTCGTTGAGTATCGACAATCTTTTTGTTTTCATGCTTATTTTCCGCTTTTTCAACGTTCCCCGCGCCTACGAGCACAAAGCGCTGTTCTGGGGGATTTTGATGGCGTTGGCAACACGGGCCGTTTTTATCTTTGCGGGTGTTGCGCTGATCAACACTTTCAGCTGGGTCATGTATATTTTCGGGGCTTTCCTGATTTTTACAGGCATCAAGATGGCACTCAACAAGCAGACGGAAGTCCATCCGGATAAAAATATCGCGATAAAACTTTTGCGTTACGTTATACCGGTCACGAGCAGATTTTCCGGCGCCAGATTTTTTGTAGTCAAACGTGGCGTCCGGCATGCCACACCGATGCTGGCCGTTCTTCTTGCCCTGGAAACAACGGATATTCTTTTTGCGATTGATTCGATTCCCGCCGTGCTGGCTATTTCCAAAGATCCCTTTATCATTTACACCTCCAATGTTTTTGCGATTTTAGGGCTCCGCTCGCTCTTTTTCGCGATTTCGGGTTTGATGAAATTGTTTCATCTTCTCCACTACGGCCTGGCGGCTATTCTGACCTTTGTCGGAATTAAAATGCTGATCGAGGATTTTTTCCATGTGCCGGTTACGATATCGCTTCTGGTCATTGCCTCCATTCTGGTAATGTCAATTGTGTCTTCATTGATCTGGCCCGATCCGAAAAATGAGGAAGGCGAAGTTCCTCCCGTGACGATGAAGGAGTAGCATCAGAATGCAAAGTGACCTTCCATGTGTATCGCAAAATCAGCTCAGGAAATGGTCGAAACTTGCCGAAGTCAAATACCGCAGGGACTACGGTTTGTTTATTGCCGAGGGAGCCAAAGTTGTTGAAGAACTGCTGAAAAGCGATTGGCAGGTAGAAGCGGTCCTGTTATTGCCTGAAAAGATATTACACTGGGAAAGACTTTTTGAACAGATAAAGGGAAAATTCCCTGTTTATCGGCTCAAAATTCAGGAATGGAAAAAATTGAGCCAGGACAAAGAGCCGGAGGGAATTATCGCTATCGTAAGAAACAGAAAAATGCCGTCGTGGTCATCATGGTTGCAGTCTGCAGGTGAGCATGTGTTGATCGGTCATGAAATTTCCAATCCCCGCAATTTGGGTGCGTTGATGCGCAGTGCACGATGGTTTGGGTTCAAGAAAATAATGCTGAGTGCAAACTCGGTGGATGTCACTCATCCCAAGGTGATCCGCGCATCCATGGGCAGCATTTTTCATTTGAACATTTTAACGGATGTTGATTTACAATCGGCGCTTCCCGAAATTAAAAGGAATTATACATTGATTGGCAGTGATGTAAGGAACGGTGTTTCGCCGCATCCAACCGTCAAGAAGGCGGCCCTTCTTCTGGGCAGTGAAAGCCGCGGGTTGCCGGAGGATTTGCTTGCGCTGGCAAATGAACGCTGGCGAATTCCCGGAGACAGTGAAGCCGATTCACTCAGCCTTCCCCAGGCGGCGGCGATCATGATGTATGAGATGGTAAAAAAAGGATAAAGGAGCAAGGAGCAAGGATTAAGGAGGAAGGTGGAAGGATGCCGTTTATTCAGGTGATAACAACAACAGAAACGAAGGAGCAGGCGATGGCCATCGCGCGGCATCTGGTTGAAGAAAAGCTGGCTGCCTGTGTTCAGATATGCGGCCCGATGGAAAGCATTTACCGATGGAAGGGTGAAATTGAGATGGCGCGGGAATTTCTCTGCCTGGTGAAAACCCGTGAAGATTTATTTGCACAGGTCGAAGCCGCTATTAAAAAACTGCATTCCTACGAAACTCCCGAAATCATTGCTGTGCCGATTATCAGGGGCAGCGCAGAATACCTGACGTGGCTCAATGATGAATTGCCCTGAGATAATGGAATATTTTTTTCGTGCAATAATTGAGAGTTTGTTTTAATGAAAAACGTTAAAATTTATTAAGGAGACATTATGTCCGACAAAATGGAATTGGAAAAAAGATGTGTTGATACAATAAGGTTTTTAGCAGCGGACGCCATTGAAAAAGCAAAGTCCGGACATCCGGGAATGCCCATGGGGGCGGCAGCCGCGGCTTTTACTTTATGGACGAAACATCTTAAACATAATCCTAAAAATCCCGTGTGGCCGGATCGTGACCGGTTTGTCCTGTCCTCAGGCCATGCATCCATGCTTTTATACGCCCTTCTGCATCTGACGGGGTACGATCTTTCGCTGGACGATATCAGAAATTTCCGCCAGTGGGGCAGTCGTACCCCCGGGCATCCTGAATACCGGCATACGGCTGGTGTGGAAGTGACGACCGGCCCCCTGGGGCAGGGTTTGGCCAATGCCGTGGGGATGGCCATTGCCGAGGCGCACCTCGCGGCGAGGTTCAACCGTGAAGGACAGGCCCTTATTGATCATTACACCTATGTCATGGCCGGTGACGGTGACATGATGGAAGGTGTGGCAGCGGAAGCCTGCGCGCTAGCCGGCCATCTGCGTTTGGGGAAACTCATCGTCCTTTATGATGACAACAAAGTGTCTTTGGCCGGTTCGACGGGATTGTGTTTTACCGAAAATATCGACATGCGGTTCAAGTCTTACGGCTGGCAGGTGCAGAAAGTTCAGGACGGCAATGATGTTGCCGCCATCGACCGGGCCATTAAAAAGGCCAAAAAAGAAACCGGCAAACCTTCATTAATCTGTGTGCAGACCACCATTGGTTATGGCGCACCCGGCAAACAGGGCCGCTGTGATGCCCACGGTTCTCCGCTGGGGGCTGAAGAGCTCAAGGGAGCGAAGGAATCGTGTACCTGGCCGGTTGATGCGTCCTTTCACGTATCTGAGGAAGTCAGCAGGTATTTCCGCAGGGCGGTTTCCCGCGGCAAAAAGAGCGAAAAAGCCTGGCTTGAATCTGTTGCGGCCGGCCGGCAAAAGGACGCGGCTCGTATTGGTGAATTCGAAAGAACATTGTCCGGCGAGCTGCCGCTGAACTGGGACGTTTCGCTTGCTGAATTTCCGGCAGGTTCCAAAGATGTCGCCACCCGGAAGGCTTCGGAGATGGTTATGCAGTCCATTGCGGCAAAAGTTCCTGAACTGGCCGGCGGATCGGCTGATCTGAATCCTTCCACGTTCACCTGGCTCAAGGGTCTGGGTGATTTTCAGCACCCGGCTCAACCCCGAGAAGGTCTCCACGGAATGGTGGGGGGGGCATGGGACTATTCCGGCCGAAACATCCATTTTGGCGTGCGTGAACACGCGATGGGGGCCATTGCAGTCGGAATGGCGTTGCATGGTGGTATCATTCCCTACACGGCAACTTTCATGACCTTTGCCGACTATATGCGTCCGCCCATGCGCCTGGCGGCCCTGATGGGTTTGCGCGTCATTTTTGTTTTCACACACGACAGCATCGGCGTGGGTGAGGATGGCCCGACACATCAACCCGTTGAACAAATCATGAATCTGCGTCAAATTCCGAATATGACTGTTTTACGTCCGGCGGATGCCAATGAGACCCTCGAAGCCTGGCACCTTGCGCTTACCAATACAGAAGGCCCGACCACGCTGATTTTCAGCCGGCAGAACCTGCCGGTCCTGGACCGTTCTGTTTGTGTTCCGGCCTCCGGTGTGCGCCGGGGCGGATACATTTTATGGGAGTCGTCGACGAATCCGGAACTGATCCTGATGGCCACAGGTTCGGAAGTTACCATAACACTTTCCGCAGCCCGTACCCTTGCCGAAGAAGGCTTCAGGGTAAGAGTGGTATCGCTTCCCAGCTGGGAAATATTCGACCGTCAGCCCGCCGCATACCGCGCTGATGTCTTACCCCCGAATGTGACGGCCAGAATTGCCGTGGAAGCCGGCATCCGGCTGGGCTGGGAGCATTATACAGGACTTACAGGCAAAATTATCGGAATGGATACTTTTGGAGTGTCCGCTCCGGGACCGGTGCTTTATGAAAAGTTCGGTTTTACGTCCGCAAATGTCGTTGAGGCAGCAAGAGAAATGCTGCCTGTTCGTTAAAGAAGGAGAACTTCATGGAGACGGCGGGCGTTTCTTTTTTACTCGGTTCCTATCAAAGTGCTGTAACCAACGCAGTGGATAAAATGCGGCGCAGCAATATTGCCGCGCGAATCTGGGCAAATGATTTCCATGTGTGGAAGCCATCGCCGCAGGAGATTTCCAACCGGCTGGCCTGGCTGCATGCCCCGCTGGAAACGTCTGCAAATGTAAAAAGCATTCGTGCTTCTCTTGAACCATTCACCAATGGCAGCATTGAAGATGTTGTCCTGCTGGGCATGGGCGGATCGAGCCTCTCGGCGGAGGTATTCAATAATATATTCGGAAGCGCCCCCGGTTTTCCCAGGTTGCAGATTCTGGATACAACCGATCCGCAAATCATCCATGATGTGGCTGAAAAACTTAACCTGGCAAAAACGCTGTTTATTGTTTCTTCAAAATCGGGATCAACCCTGGAAATAGTCTCTCTTTTTCATTATTTTTATAACTTAACTGCAGAAAAAACGGGAGTGTCTGCCAACGAACATTTCATGTTTATTACCGATGAGGGCAGTCCGATGCTCGAGCAGGCCTGGCGGCTGCAGCTTCCGTACGTTTTTTCCAACAATCCCAATATCGGCGGCCGTTATTCGGCCCTTTCCCTGGTGGGCATGATCCCGGCTGCACTGATCGGTGTTGAGATCGATAAAATTTTGCAAAATGCCCTGGTAGTGGCAAATCAGGAAAAAGCGGATTTCTTTTCCGGCAAAGGCGATTCAACCGGCTGCTTTTTAGGCGCGGCTCTGGGAACATTGGCGCAGTATGGCCGCGACAAGCTTACCCTGATTCTTCCCCCTTCCTGGGGATCCTTTGGTGACTGGTTGGAGCAGCTGATCGCAGAAAGTACCGGTAAAGAAGGGAAAGGAATTCTTCCGGTTTTGAATGAACCGCAGATGGATGTCAGTTCCTACGGGGAAGACCGTGTCTTTGTTATTTTTAATCATAACGAAGATGACTGGAGTTCCTGGATCACCCGGCTGGCGAGTGCCGGACATCCCGTGTTAAAAGTTCGGATCAACGGTTTTTATGATCTGGGCGGCCAGATGTTTCTGTGGGAAATGGCAACAGCTGTCGCCTCTCACATTATGGGTATTAACCCGTTTGATCAGCCGGATGTGGAGGCGACCAAAAAGTACACGAAACAAATGATTGCGCAGTTTAAAATCAACCAGACGTGGCCGGAGACTAAGCCGTCGCTTGCCGAAGGGGATTGTGAAATTTATGGAGAGATTTCCGGATCAAACATCTTTGTAGCCCTGAAAAATTTTCTTTCGTCATCACCGCAAAATGCTTATGCAGGGCTGCAGGTTTATTTAAGCCCGTCAACGGAAATCAATGAGGCGCTGGACGCTTTGCGGGCGGCAATTTTGCGCAGATCCAGGATGGCTGTTACGGTCGGCTACGGACCGCGCTACCTGCATTCAACCGGCCAATTGCACAAGGGCGATGCCGGCCGCGGCATGTTTATTCAACTGACCGGTGAGAATGCCCTTGATGTTGAGATTCCGGATGCTCTTTGCCAGCGGGGCTCATCACTGACGTTTGGCCAGCTTAAAGCCGCGCAGGGCGAAGCGGACAGGCTTGCGCTGATGGACAAGGGCCGAAAGATTATCCGTATCCACTGGAAAAAAGATCCGGTTGCCGGATTGAAAAATCTGGCTGAAAATCTTTAGCAAATGCTCATCAACGTGCTTCCGTGATCACGCGGAGAATTTCCGGTGCGTGCCGTTCAGGCGGTGCGGGAATGGTCCGGGGGTAACCCAGAATAATCGGCGCCACAATCCGGTAATTGTCGTCAAGACCCAGTTCTGCCCTTAACCGGGGATCGCGAATATTTGCCCCGAGTGCCACCCAGCAGGTGCCCATTCCGCGTGCTGCCGCCGAAAACATAATGTAGCCTGCCGCAAGCGCCACATCCACGTCCAGAGAGCCAACCGATTTTGCCCCGGCGATATAAATCAGGCACGGGGCATTGTAAAACACATTGAAATTCTCATCTTGAAGCAAAGAAACATACTCAGTTTTGAGGCTGATTTTTCCATCTTTGTGATCACGAAGAAGATTGGCCTTGCTCTCGTTGGACAGGTTTGAGATGGCCTTTCGGCATTGAACCACGGCAAACCGGCATGGCTGATTGTTGCTGGCGGACGGTGCCAGCGTGGATTCCTGAAGAATTTCTTCAACAACTTTCAGGGGAACCTCTTTGTCCTCGAAATCCCGGATGGCCCTTCTTTTCTGCAAAAGCTCGGAAAATGTCGTCATGGCAAATTCTCCTTTCCTTTATCTATGAAGGTAAAAACAATGAAATGAAAGATATGATCGCGGACTGGAACATGTTGATGACGGGGGTCAGCGCTCCTGTAAGTAAAAGACCCAGCACGATAAAAAAACCAAAAGGTTCGATTTGATACAGCACGCGGTTGAACGACTCCGGCGTGAATCCCATCAGAATCTTCGATCCGTCCAGCGGCGGAATCGGGATCAGATTGAAAGCCGCCAGCAGAATGTTGATGTTGGCAAGCAAATATAGCACATTATACATCATGCTGCCCGGAGCTGGCGACATTAGCCGCCACACCAGCAGTGCGCAAAAGGCAATGATGATGTTGGCCGTGGCACCGGCCGCTGATACCAGGATCAACCCCTTGCGCCTTTGCGGCGCGGGGATGTTTTCCAGGTTGACCGGGACGGGTTTGGCCCACCCGAAACCGACAACCAAAAGCATCAGTGAACCGATCGGGTCTATGTGTTTGACCGGATTGAGCGTCAGCCTGCCCAGCCATTTGGCCGTTTCGTCACCCATTTTATAAGCCACCCAGCCGTGAGCCACTTCATGAAAGATAACGGAATACAAAAGAAGTACGGCAAGCAAAATGAATGCTGCCGGATCACTCAACAATAAACGGATTAAACCCATAACAGTTTATGACCATCTCTTTCCTGAATCCGGGAAAAACTTCAGATTAATACAAAGGATTTTGACATTTTACCGGCATTATCATGGTACGGTGTCCTTTTTGCGCTGACAGGGTGTTGCTTTTGGCAATCATAATTTCCCGCAACCGACAGTGAATAAGCTTTCCGATTCTGACGGGTGTTTCATTTCTTTGATTTTTTCTTTGCCGGTTTTTTCAGCAGATCCCCGAATGTACCCATGGTTTTGGTGGCTTTGGGCATGAATTTATGATAGTCGTCCCCTTCTTCTTCCGCGGATTTTTTTTCGTCGCCGTTTGAAGCCAGATCGAGCGATATTTTCTTGTTGTCCCGGTCAATCTTTTCGATCTTCACATCAATTTCCCGGTCCCGGGACAAAACATCCTGGGCGTGCTTGATTTTTTTCCCTTTGCCCAGTCTGGAGATATGCAGCAGTCCGTCAACACCGGCCTCCAGCGTGATGAACGCGCCAAAGTCCGTCAGGCGGGAGACTTTTCCCCTGTAAACGCTGCCCTCGATGTAATTGCGAACCACCTCATCCCACGGATCGGGCAGGGTGTCTTTGAAGGATAACGTGATCCGGTCTTTCTCCCAATCCAAGCCGATGATGACCGCTTCAACAGAATCACCCGGTTTATAGAGAGATTGGGTGTTTTCCACTCGGCCCCACGTCATTTCCGAAACGGGCAGCAGTGCCTGTATGCCGCCGATATCAACAAAGGCACCGAAATCGCGCACCGAGGTCACGATGCCGTGTACGGTCATTCCTTTTTGCAAAGACAGCTTCAGTTTGGCGATTCTTTCCTGGTCGATTTTTTCCAGCAGCGGGCGGCGCGACAGAATAATCTTGCGGCCTTTTTCCTCATATTCAATGACAATAAAATCGAATTTTTTGCCGACATAATCCGTGGCGTTTTCGATTCTTCGCCGGTCCATTTGAGAGTAGGGACAAAAGCCGCTTGTGCTCCCGCCGATCTTCACGGAAAAACCGCCTTTTATTTCCTTTTCAACAATGGCTTCCACAGGAATCGCGTTTTGATATGCATTGAGCAGAAAATCGTCTACACTTTTTCTCGATGTCAGCTTCGTGGTAAAGAGTCTTTCGCTGTGGCGCGAGGAGAGGAAGTAGGCGGTGACCGTATCCCCTTCCCGGACGGTCAGGGTGCCTTCCTCATCCAGAAATTCTTTTTTATCGATATAGCCCTCGCTTTTTGCGCCCAGATCAATGAAAATCCACTCCGGGGAGATTTTGACAATCATTGCCTCGACTTTTTCCCCCACGGAATAACGTTTAGGGGTTGCGTAGGATTCTTCAAACATCTCAGCAAAAGTTTTTGTATCATCCATGGTCTGTGTCCCTTTATTATGTTTTTATTGATGAGACTTCTTTCTTGCAGGCCGGAGGAATCAGTGATGAGTGCTTCAATTCAAGGCATTCCTGCCTTATAAATGGGTGCTTTTCCAGTCTCTTTGATGTTAATATCATGAAAAGGGTTTTTTGTCCTTCATAAAATGATGGTGGGACAGACGATCATTTTTTAAAAAACTCTGGATTAATCCAAAAATATGTATTATGGATCACTATCCAAATATTCAAGGAGTTAGATAACTTATGCGTTTTGAAATTTCCCGCGGCGGCAGCGGGCTGACTTATGAAATCCGCAATCTTGTACCGATTGCCAAGAAAATGCAGGAGCTTGGCGGCAAGAAAGTCATCTGGGAAAACATTGGCGATCCGGTTCAAAAGGGTGAAAATATTCCCGACTGGATGAAAGAAGTCCTGATCGATGTGCTCAAGGAAGATATCTCGTATGCCTATTCGCCGACCAAAGGGGTGGATGCCACGCGCGTGTTTCTGGCCGATCGCGTAAATGCACGGGGGAAAATTCAAATAACGCCTGAAGACATTATTTTCTTCAATGGTCTGGGGGATGCGATTGCCAGGGCCTACAGTTCTATCCAGGTGGATGCACGCATGATTATGCCGGAGCCGACGTATTCCACGCATTTCATGGCGGAAGTGCTTCATGCGTCTTTTCCACCCAACACCTACAGGATGAATCCCTACAATAACTGGCATCCGGACCTGCGGGAGCTGGAACAGAAAGTTAGAAGCCACAGGGCGATTGTCGGCATCCTGATTATCAATCCCGACAATCCTACAGGTTTTGTCTATACGAACGAGGATTTGGAGAATGTTGTCCGGATCGCCAGGGAAAATGATCTGTTTATTATTTCGGATGAGACGTACATCAATATCGTCTATAACGGCAAAACAACGATTCCGATCGGTGACATTATCGGCGATGTGCCGGCCATTTCCATGAAGGGCATTTCCAAAGAAGCCCCCTGGCCCGGTGCGCGCTGCGGGTGGATGGAAGTGTATAATGCGGACAAGGATCCGATTTTCAACCGCTTCATAAATACGATTTTACATCAGAAAATGTCGGAAGTATGTTCGACCACACTTCCGCAGATGGCTATTCCAAAAATCATGACGCATCCGGAGTATAAGAATTATTTGCGCGCGCGCACGCAGCATTACGAAAAGCTTTCGACGATTGCTTACGGAATCTTAAAGGATGTTCCCTTTGTAATTGCCAATAAAACCAACGGAGCGTTTTATTCCACAGTCATCTTTAATGAGTCGGTGCTCAATGACCGGCAAACCCTGCCGGTTGATCCTCCGGATGTGCAGCAGTATGTGGAAGAGCTTACGAAAGGTTCGATCGAATACGACAAACGATTTGTCTACTATCTGCTCGCGGCCACGGGCATTTGCGTTGTGCCGCTGACGTCTTTTTTTACGCCGCTTCTGGGGTTCCGCATGACTCTTTTGGACAAGGATGTCGATGAGTTCGAATATGTAGTCAAAACTCTGGCGGAAAAAATCACACAATACATTCACTCAAGCAAGTAAACAAAAAGAGCAGAAGACTTCAATGCAGCCTTCTGCTCTTTTTCAGTGAAATTCAATTTTTAAACGGTTTCTAGTATCTGCCACCGCGGTTTCCGCCACCGCGATTTCCGCCACCACGGTAACCGCCGCCGCCACTGCGATTTCCGCCACCACTAAACTCCTTCTTTGGCCTTGCTTCGTTTACGGTAATGACCTTTCCATCAAGCGTGCCACCATTGAATTTCTGAATGGCCGCCGTGGCGCCTTCTTCTGTTTTCATTTCGACAAAACCGAACCCTTTGGACTGACCGGTAAATTTATCCTTGATGACGGACGCAGATTCGACTTCTCCCGCTTCCGAAAAGTTTGTCTTCAGGTCTTCATTTGTGACCTTGAAAGACAGGTTGCCGACATACAGATTTTTGTTCATTTTCATTCCCTTTCTTTTTATGCCTATGGTTAGGCATAAGTTAAGCCTTCATTTCCCACTTGGGGTTCCCACAAAGCATCGTCATCACCCCCGTCCAGCTCCTGATTGAGAAGGAAGGTTGAAGGGTGGGCCTGCATGCCTCACCAGCCGGGCAGGAGTCTATCCACCCGGTTAATCGATACCGCCTGTAATTCTTTCATGGACCAAAATGGGCAACACAGCACGGTAAACAAAAAGCCACCCGAATAAAAAGCGATTCAGGTGGCTGCGTCTCTATGATTAAAAAGATCTTCATTTTTCAAAAAAGAACGCTTTATGTGATGGAAGCAATTTCACAATACCGGGCATTAGTCAAGCGGCATTTTATTTAAATTCATGGAAAAGGGATATAATAATGATGTTGATGTTCCGAACATGAATCTCTGCAGCGACGCAAGCCGGATACACAAAGGGCAACATGGAAACCATTTGATTTTACAGGTAAAATTTTCATCCGTTTATTTACGGTGCAAACCCCTTTATTGCTGCCGTGTTGATCTAAATATTTCTTGACATGGGGGTCAGATTAATGTAGTGGAGTCCACAAGGTTGTTTTGACTTGTAGTCAAATTTTGACTCTACGGCTAAATAGTCAGTAAGATTAATCATTTTCGATGACCCAGAAAATGTGACGTCCCGGCAAAAAATGGTGTATAACGGGCAGGCCGTAAATACCTCACGAAAAAGTAACGCAGGCGAACTTTACAGACGCTTTGCGGCTTAAGGTTAAATATTTTTTTGTGTTCACTGGTGATGCACACCTCAATTCCAATGAGTATGCTTGCTCATTTTGCACCTTAAGCATGCCCGAATCGTCCGTGTTTGCAGGCTTAATCCCAGTTCATTTAGGATCGTTTATTTTGATGGCGAAACGTTAATCTGACGTTTAAAAATAGAAAACTTTAAAAACTAGGAGGAATATTAAAATGGCGGATGCAAAGGTTCAGTTGAAGGAGATCTATCCGATTCCCGAAGCTGCAAAAAAGAAGGCATGGGTAAGCGGAAGAGCAGCTTATGATGCAATGTGGAAAAAATCAGTCGAGCAGCCGGAAGCTTTCTGGGCGGAAGTAGCCGAACAGCAGGTGACCTGGTTCAAAAAATGGGACAAGGTTATGGATTACAACTTTGATATTAAAAAAGGTCCCATCTACGTTAAATTTTTTGAAGGCGGAAAGCTCAACATTTCTTACAATTGCCTCGACAGACATCTTGAGAAACGCGGAAATCAGGTCGCGATTCAGTGGGAAGGCAACGAACCCGGTGAAGAAAGAGCCATTACCTACAAACAGCTTCATGAAGAAGTCTGCAAATTCGCCAATGTTCTGAAGGCCCAAGGCGTAAAGAAAGGCGATCGCGTCATTCTTTATATGCCCATGGTTCCCGAACTGGGTATTGCCGCTCTGGCCTGCTCCCGTATCGGCGCCATTCATGGTATCGTATTCGGCGGATTCAGCGCTGATGCTCTCCGTGACAGAATTGTCAACTGTGAAGGCAAGGTCCTCGTTGTCTGCGACGGAACGTTCCGCGGCAACAAGGCTGTCCCCCAGAAAGCGACTGCTGATGAAGCATTGAAATCATGCCCGTCCGTCACATCTGTGATCGTCGTCAACAGAGTTGGCGATAAAATTAAATGTGAAATGACACCTGGCCGTGACAAGTGGTATCATGAAGAAATGGCCAAAGTTGATGGCAAATGCGAACCCGAATGGATGGATGCCGAAGATCCACTGTTCATCCTTTATACTTCCGGCTCCACCGGACAGCCCAAGGGCGTTATGCACACCACCGGCGGCTATCTGGTCTACGGTTCCTACACCCACAAAATCGTATTCGATTATCATGACGGCGACATCTACTGGTGCACCGCCGACCTGGGCTGGGTCACCGGTCACACTTACATTTTGTACGGTCCCCTCTGTAACGGCGCAACATCCGTCATGTTTGAAGGCGTTCCCAATTACCCGACCTACAGCCGCTTCTGGCAGGTTGTTGAAAAATACAAGGTCAATATTTTCTACACCGCTCCGACCGCTATCCGCGCCATCGCGAAAGAGGGCGATGAGTTTGTGAAGAAATGCGACATCTCTTCCCTGCAGACCCTCGGAACCGTCGGCGAGCCGATCAACCCCGAAGCATGGAACTGGTATTTCAATTTAATCGGCCGCGGCGAATGCCCCATCGTGGATACCTGGTGGCAGACTGAAACCGGTGGAATTTTGATTACCCCGCTTCCCGGCGCCATTGATATCAAACCCGGTATGGCCACAATGCCATTCTTCGGCGTACAGCCCGTGCTGGTCGATGATGAAGGCAAGGAATTCAAGGAAACAGAAGCCAGCGGCGCCCTGTGTATCAAGGTTCCATGGCCCGGAATGATGAGAGGCGTCTATGGAGATCCCAAGAGATTCCAGGAAACCTATTTTGAACAGTTTCCCGGCTATTACGTAACCGGGGACGGCTGTCGCCGTGACAAAGACGGTTACTATCAGATCACCGGCCGTATCGATGACGTTATCAATGTTTCCGGTCACCGTATGGGTACCGCCGAAGTGGAAAGCGCTCTGGTTGCCCACAAGGCCGTCGCGGAGGCCGCTGTTGTCGGCATGCCTCACGACATCAAAGGTCAGGGCATTTACGCTTATGTCACTTTGAAGACCGGCGTAGAGAAAACAGACGCTTTAAAGAAAGAATTGACCGCTCATGTCCGTACGGTAATCGGACCCATCGCCACTCCCGACAAGATTCAGTGGGCGGATGGTCTGCCCAAAACCCGCAGCGGCAAAATCATGAGAAGAATTTTGAAGAAAGTCGCCGCCAATGATTTGGGGAACCTTGGTGATACCAGCACACTGGCTGATCCGAGTGTTGTTGACGACATCGTCAAAAACAGACTGTAGTATGAATGCCCGATTTTCTTCCGAGAAAATCGGGCATTTTTATAGGATGAAAGTTGTAAGAAAATTTTAAATGCGCGAATCGCCTAGAATTGAGCGACGCGCAGGAGAAGGAGGTTTTTGACAGTGAATATTATTGCATGCGTGAAGCAAGTGCCCGACACCGAAGCACAGATCAAAGTCAAGGCTGACGGATCAGGCATCGAAGAAGGCCAGATCAAATGGGTTATGAATCCCTATGATGAATTTGGCGTGGAAGAAGCATTAAAACTGAAGGAAAAGAACGGCGGCGACGTCACGATCGTTTGCGTTGGTCCGGCCCGTGCGATGGAAACCATCCGTACCGCTCTGGCCATGGGTGCAGACAAGGGTGTACACATTAGCGATCCGGCATTCGACAATGCCGATGCTTATGTTATTGCCAATGCTCTGGCGGCCGTGATTAAGACCCTGCCGCATGACATTATCTTCTGCGGTCAGCGCGCCATCGATGATGATGCCGGTCAGGTCGGCGCCATGCTGGCGGAAGCCCTGAATGTGCCTCAGTTGACGATCGTCACCAAACTGGAATATGCCGGTTCTTCCGTAAAAGTGATCCGACCGATCGAAGGTGCCCAGCTCTCGATTGAAACAGCGCTGCCCTGCGTTGTTACCTGCCAGAAGGGCCTCAACGAACCCCGGTATGCGTCTCTGCCAGGGATCATGAAGGCGAAGAAGAAACCGGTTGATGTGAAAAACGCTGCAGCAATCGGTGTTGCCACTGATGCGAAAGCCAAAGTAGCCAAAACCGTTCCGCCTCCGGCCAGACCTCCCGGAAAGATCGTCTGTGGAGATGAACCCGCGCAAAAGGCGGCTGAACTTGGCCGGTTACTTAGAGAAGAAGCAAAAGCTATTTAATTGAAAGCGGAGGAATTGAAAGATGGCAAAAGGAGTCATGATAGTAGCAGAACAGCGGGACGGCGCGCTTAGGAAAATCAGCCTGGAACTGGCCTCGACAGCCCGCAAGCTGGCCGACCAGACCGGTGATGAAGTCAGCGCCATTCTGCTGGGTGCAGGTATAGAAGGATTGGCTGCCGAACTGGGTAAATTCGGCGTCGATAAAGTATTTGTTGGCGACAATGCCGCATTGGAACCCTATGTGACGGAAGCGCATGCAGACGCTACCGCAAAAATCATTAAAGACAACGATCCGGCGATCGTTCTGTTTGGCGCGTCAGTTCAGGGCAAGGATCTTTCTGCCCGCGTGGCTGCCAAACTGGCCACGGGTCTCGCGACGGACTGCACGGATGTCAAAGTCGACGGCGGCAAAATGGTTGCCACCCGTCCGATGTATGCCGGTAAGTGCTTTGGTGAAATCGTAATCGAAGCGACCCCGCAGATTGCGTCGCTTCGTCCCAATGTTTTCCCGGCGGCTGAAAATGCCAAAGCCGGTGCTGTAACAAAGGTGGACGTTGCAGTTGAAGCACAGAAGAGCAAGGTTCTGGAAGTCCAGAAAGACACAAGCGGCAAGGTCGATCTGACGGAAGCCAACGTGATCGTTTCCGGCGGCCGCGGCATGAAGGGTCCGGATGAATTCAAGATTCTGGAAGAGCTGGCTGATGTGCTCAAAGGCACGGTCGGCGCGTCCCGCGCGGCAGTGGATGCCGGCTGGCGTCCGCAGAAAGATCAGGTCGGTCAGACCGGTAAGGTCGTTTCTCCGAACCTGTATATTGCATGCGGTATCTCCGGCGCGATTCAGCACCTGGCCGGCATGAGCTCATCCAAGTGCATCGTCGCAATTAACAAAGACGCGGAAGCCCCGATCTTTACAAAAGCAGATTACGGTGTGGTGGATGATCTGTTTAAGGTGGTTCCCGAGTTGACGGCAGTTTGCAAGAAACTGGTTGCATAAAACCCATTGGGTCTTTGCCCCGGATCGGGGCAAAGACCCTGTTTGTTGCCTGATATGATATTAAATTAGGTTAGAACCAGCCCTCAAGTTTTGTTGGAGGATCAATGAAAGAACATGAATTTTTTGTAGGTAATGAAGGTCGGGAGGTTTTCTGGAACATCCCTCTGCCGGCGTTTGAGATCATCCTTTTTGCTCTCACGTTCGTTGCACTTGCCATATTTGCTTATGGTGTATACCGCCGTTGGCTGATGTGGAAAGCAATGGGCAAGCCGGAAATGCGCCTGGACAATATAAAGGAGAGAGTCAAGATCGTTCTTCAGGAGGTTTTTCTGCAAAAGAAAGTTTTGAAAGATCCTTTCCCGGGAATTATGCACGCCTTGATCTTTTTTGGTTTTTTCGTTTTAATTTTTGGTGCCGCATTTGATGCAGGGCAGCATCATATTACGGAACCGCTCTTCAGCTGGACATTTCTGAAAGGCAATTTTTACCTGGGCTTTTCTTTCCTGATGGATCTCTTCGGATTGTTCGTGCTGATCGGAGTGATCATTGCGCTGGATCGCCGCTTTGTCTCAAAACCTGATCGTATGGGGTATAGAGGTGAAGTTGAAAATAAGCCGGATGATGTGATCGTTCTTTTGCTTATCGGCGCCATCATCATCACGGGTTTCATTGCAGAAGCACTCCGTATTTACGTGACCAATCCTCCCTGGGAATACTGGTCATTTGTGGGATGGCTGTTATCCCATACCTTTGTAGGGATTGAACATGACACCGCCCGGCTCGTACACCAGCTGACCTGGTGGGTGCATGCACTTTTGGGACTGGGTTTCATCGCTTATATTCCGTATTCCCGCCTCATGCACATTATTACAACCCCGGCGAACCATTTCCTGCAATCCTTCAAACCGACGGGCTATATTGAGCCGATCCGTGATTTTGAAAACGCGGAAGCGTTTGGCGTTGGCAAGCTGGAAGAGTTCACCTGGAAGCAGATTTTTGATGCCGATGCCTGCACGCGCTGCGGCCGTTGTCAGGACGGTTGCCCGGCTTATCTGACAGGCAAGCCGTTATCTCCCAAGAAGATGGTTCAGGATATCAAGACGCACTGGCTGGAAAAAGCCCCCGATGCTGTGAAAGCAATGAAGGCCGCTCAACTTGCAGGCGCTCCTGCAGAAGGAGAAGCCCCGGCTGAAGCAGCGGCGGAAGAGGCAACCGGGAAAGCGCTGGTCGGCGAAGTTATCGATCTTCATGAACTCTGGGCCTGCACCAACTGCATGTATTGTATGGAACACTGTTCGGCGTCGATTGAACATGTGCCAAAGATTATTGATATGCGACGCTACAAGGTGTTGACGGAAGCGGATTTCTCACCCGAGCTGCAGCTGAGCTGCCGCAACATGGAAAACAACTCCAACCCCTGGGGCGTCGGTGCACATGTACGGGGTGACTGGGCCAAGGAACTTGGCGTCAAAACACTGGCCGAAGATCCCAACGTCGAATATCTATTCTACGTGGGTTGTTCGGGTTCGTTTGACGATCGTGGCAAAAAGATTTCTGTCGCGTTTGCGAAGATTCTTCAGGAAGCCGGTGTCAGCTTCGGCATTCTGGGAACAGAAGAAGGATGCTGCGGCGACTCCGCAATGCGTTGTGGTAATGAGTATCTATTCCAGTCACTGGCACAGGCCAATATTGACGTGATGAACGGATACGGGGTGAAGAAAGTCATCGCGATCTGCCCGCACGGCTATAACGCATTGAAAAAAGATTACCCCAATTTCGGCGGCAATTTCGAAGTCTATCATCACACAGAGATTATCGCCAACCTGATTGCGACCGGCAAAATCAAGCTGCCCGAACCGCTCAAGGGGACATTTGTCTATCACGATTCGTGCTTCCTGGGCCGCTACAACCATATTTATGATCAGCCCCGCCAGATTCTCAAGGCGATCCGTGGCATCAATGTTGTCGAGATGGAAAGAAATCTTGACAAGAGCTTCTGCTGCGGCGCAGGCGGTGCGAGAATGTGGATGGAAGAAGATATCGGAGAGCGCATTAACAACGCCCGCACCAAACAGGCAATCGCCGTCAATGCCGATACGGTTGCCGTAGGTTGTCCGTTCTGTCTTACCATGATTTCCGACGGCATCAAGGACAATAAGAGGGAAGAAACCATGCAGGCATGGGATCTCGCCGAGCTCGTGGTCAAGGCGATGGGCAAAGAAGAAGTCAAGCCGCCCGTTGATGTTTGTGCTGTTTAATGCAATTTCAAACAACATGATCAAGTGATTTTACAAAGAGCCCGATCTGCAAAGAAAGGGCTCTTTGACTATTAAAGGAGATTTGCAATGGACTACCAAAATATTCTTTTTAATGTCGAAAACGGAGTTGCTGTTATTACATTCAATCGCCCCAAGGTTTTAAATGCCATGAATTCCGAGGTGATGTCGGAGCTGGCCCATGCACTGCAGGTTTGTGATCAGGATGATGCGGTAAAGGCGCTGATTCTGACCGGTTCTGGAGAAAAGGCTTTTGTGGCGGGTGCGGACATTTCGCAGATGCAGAATTATACCCCGGTGGAAGTAACAAAATTCATGGAACTGGGACAGGGAACCCTCCGGTATATGGAGACGATGGGCAAACCCGTGATTGCCGCTGTCAACGGTTTTGCGCTCGGCGGCGGGACGGAGATCGCGCTTGCCTGCGACATGCGGATAGCTTCGGAAAACGCTGTCTTCGGGCAGCCGGAAATACTGATAGGGATTCTTCCCGGTTGGGGGGGAACGCAGCGTCTGCCCAGACTCGTCGGGACCGGCATTGCCAAGGAGCTTATTCTGGGCGGCGGGCAGATCAATGCTCAGAGAGCCTATGAAATCGGCTTGGTGAATAAAGTGGTTCCGCTTGACAATCTGATGGCAGAAGCGGGAAAGATGGCCAAAAAGTTTACATCGCTTCCGGGTTTTGCCCTCAAGATAGCGAAAAACAGCATCAATTACGGATATGACATGTCGCTGGACAACGCGATTAAGCTGGAATTGAGCGCTGTTGCGCAATGCTTCGGTACACAGGATCAAAAGGAAGGTATGAAGGCGTTTTTGGAGAAGAGGAAACCAACCTTTGTAGGTAGATAGTCTGTTAACAAAAGGCTATTAGGCTGTAGACTATTAGGCTGTTAGGTCTTCATTGTGGCCTTCGGCGTTTTATTGTTGACGGCGCGTTGCGCGCCCGTCTTACACCTAACAGCCTACAGCCTAAAAGGCTAATAGACTGATTTTAACAGTCTACAGCCTATCAAGCTCATAAAGAAGGATCTGTTCAATGTTATTAAATCTCAAGAAATTGAAAACATTTCATGGCCGAAAAGGTCCCCTGCTGATGATTATCATGGATGGTATCGGGATCGGCAAAGAAGATGAATCAAACGCCGTTTACAAGGCAAATACGCCCAATCTTGATCGGTTGTTCAAATCCGACCTGTATACACAACTGAAGGCCCATGGAACGGCTGTCGGATTGCCTTCGGATGATGACATGGGAAACAGCGAGGTGGGGCACAATGCCATGGGGGCCGGCAGGGTTTTTGACCAGGGCGCGCGCCTTGTGAATTCGGCACTCAAAACAGGAAGGATTTTTCAATCCGATGTCTGGGATAACATCGTACGTCGTGCCCGAAATGGAGGCACAATTCACTTCATTGGGCTGCTATCAGACGGGAACGTTCATTCTCACATTGACCAGTTGTTTATCATGATCGATCAATGCGCCGCGCTGAACCTCAACAGAGTCAGGCTCCATACCCTGCTGGACGGCAGGGACGTCGGGGAAAAAACGGCGCTGAATTATATTATTCCCACAGAGGAAAAACTAAAGAAGATTTCAGAGGAAAAGGGCCTTGACTATGCCATAGCATCCGGCGGTGGCCGCATGAAGGTCACCATGGACAGGTATAAATCAGACTGGAATATCGTCAAGAGGGGATGGGAGGCGCATGTTCTGGGAGAGGGCAGGAAATTCCCATCCGCATCTGATGCTGTGAAGACTTTTTATGAAGAAGACCCGAAAGCAACGGATCAGTACCTTCCAGCCTTTGTTGTTGCTGATGATGCGGGGACGCCCAAAGGGACAATCCGGGACGGTGATGCCGTGATTTTCTTCAACTTCCGGGGCGACCGTGCCATCGAGATTTCCAGGGCATTTTCCGAGAAGGAATTTTCTGAGTTTGAAAGAGGCCCTCTTCCGGATGTTTTCTACGCGGGAATGATGGAATATGACGGGGATGCCCATATTCCGCCGAATTTTTTAGTCCAGCCGCCGGCGATTGACCGTGTGGTCAGTGAATATCTCTGTGCTGAAGGCGTGAAATCCTTCGCGGTCTCCGAAACGCAAAAGTACGGTCATGTGACCTATTTCTGGAATGGCAACCGTTCCGGTTATATTGATGAAAAGCTGGAGACCTATGTCGAAATTCCATCCGATCGGATCGAGTTTGATAAAGCACCGCAGATGAAGGCCGGCCAGATCACAGCAAAGGTGGTTGAGCTTTTAAAGCAGGGTGTTTATCGATTCGGCCGTTTGAATTATCCCAATGGCGATATGGTCGGACATACGGGAATGACACAGGCAGCCATCACCGCTGTTGAAACGGTGGATTCATGCGTGGCAGAGCTGTTGGCTGTTATCAAGGAAACAGGGGGGATTGCTGTGATTACGTCTGACCACGGCAATGCGGATGAAATGTTCACGATCGATAAAAAAGGCGCGAAATCTGTAAAAACCGCGCATTCCCTGAATCCGGTCCCCTTCGTTATTTATGATCCTCTTTACCGTGGGGAATACCGAATGGCGGATCTCAAGCAAAAAGGTCTGGCCAATATTGCAGCAACCCTTCTGAATCTTCTGGGATATGAAAAGCCGGAGGATTACGAGCCATCGTTGATCGAAATGACGTCTGCCGGTTGATCATGAAGTCATCACGCAAACTCTGTGTATAAGCAATCGTTTTCCCGGCAAATGGCAATGGTTCCCTTTGCCATTTGCCGGGAAAAAGCTCCTTCGTTTATTTTTTTCTTGACGCTGGAAAGTTATTTCCATATCTTTTCTTAAGCAAAAACTATTTTGAGGGCAAAGACGTTTGATTGAAAATCTGGTCAATAATCTATCTCTGTATATTCAAAATTCTGTTTTTCTTTCATTTTTAGCGGCATACCTGGGCGGGGTGGTAATCAGCTTTACTCCCTGCACGTATCCTCTTATTCCCGTGACGGTCGGTTTCATCGGTGCGCAGGGAGCATCATCGAAATTGCGCGGATTTCTGCTGTCGCTGTTTTATGTTTTGGGATTGTCCGTGACGTATGCCATTCTGGGTGCGGTTGCCGCCCTGTCGGGGCGGCTTTTCGGGCAGATGCAGACAACCCCGCTTGTCTATATTATCATGGCGAATATTTGCCTGATCATGGGATTGTCCATGCTTGATGTTTTTAAAATATCCATTCCGGTTCCGCAAAGCATCCTGAAATATTCAGGAGGGGGGAAAAAGGGGTTTGTTCCCAGTTTTCTGCTGGGGGCGGCTTCCGGTTTTGTGATCGGCCCGTGCACCGCGCCGGTGCTGGGCGTGCTGCTGGGCTTTGTGGCGCTCAAGAACAATCTGATCATGGGCGTCGGCCTTCTTTTTACTTTTGCGTTCGGAATGGGGACGCTTCTGATCCTGGTGGGAACCTTTACGGGATTTATCTCTTCCCTTCCGCGTTCCGGTGCCTGGATGACTGTCATCACAAGGGTTTTTGGCGTTATTTTGATTGGCGCTGCCCAATATTTCCTGTATACTGCAGGTACATTGTCTTTTTAAAAAAGGATCATCATGCGCAAGTATCTTAATATTGTTATAGTTATCCTGATGATTGTTTCTCTGATCCCCGTATCGGTTTCCTGGGGCCAGTATATTCCCAATGCACCCTTCAAACCGGAGCTGACCCAGGCGCCGGATTTTACCCTCAAGGATGTACAGGGGAAAACCTTCCGGTTAAGCGCTCAGCGGGGCAAGCCGGTACTGATTTTTTTTGGGACCACCTGGTGCCCCGGATGCCGTGCGGAAATTCCCAAATATAAAGAGGTCCATAAGACCTATTCGCCGCGTGGTATGGAAGTGATTTATATTAACATCATGGAGCCGGCAAAAAAAGTAATGAGGTTTGCACAGAGCCATTCTCTTCCTTATCGGACGCTGCTGGATGAAGACGGCAGCGTCGGCAACGCATATAGTGTTATCGGTGTGCCGATGATCATACTGCTGGACAAAGCAGGTAATATTGTTAAAGTCGCACACAGTTCGAAAGATATGCCGCTGGATAAAGTTTTACAATGAAATTATACCGCACATAGAACAAATGCGGAATAAGGCAATCATCCAGAAAATGTTTTAATTTCCGGCACGCCAAGTGACAGAGACTCAATGGCAGATGATCCTGTAAAAAATGAGGGGCACGGATCGCAAAAGGGCAGTGATCGTTTGTTTCCGGGGAGGATGAATACATGACACAAGAGGACTGGTTGCACAACTTTTCAAAATCCGAGACGGACCGCTGGATTGGCGGAGTCTGCGGCGGACTGGGAGAGCATACTCCCATTCCCTCCTGGATATGGCGTTTATTGTTTGTACTGCTTGTGCTTTGTTTCGGCACGGGGTTTCTGGTTTACATCCTGCTTTGGATTTTTGTTCCCCGCAAAGCGAAGACCTGACAGTCCGGGCAATAGGTATGCAGAAAATTCCAGTTGAAAAGGCAAGACTGTTTTTTTGAAGATAACCGTTGATCATCTGGTGCTTGAAAACATCCGGCCCGCAAAAATGCGGCGCGCATGCCCCCTGATCTTTATTCACGGTGCGGGCGGAACCAGCCGGTTCTGGAAGAATTACCTTCCCTATTTTGCGGATCAGGGATGGGAAGTCTATGCTGTGAATCTTCGCGGCCATTATCCGTCTCAACGGGACGAAGCACTGGCGCAGGTAACGTTGGAAGATTATCTGGAGGATGTGAATAAAATCATTCTCCGGCTGGAGATAAAATGCTGTGCATTAATCGGACACAGCCTGGGTGGACTGATTGCCCAGAAAACAGCGGAAAATAATGATTCGATTAAGGCGCTTGCCGTCATCGCCAGTGCACCCCCGCTTGGTGTGGCTGTGGAAGTCAATCATGATTTGCCATACTCCGGAACGATCATCAAAACCATGTGGGGCATGATGAATCTGAAACCGGTTAAACCGACTTATGCTATGGCCGAGCAGACGGTACTGAACAACATTGCTCCGGATGAACGCAGCGAGGTTTTTGACATGTTTGTCGCCGAGTCCCTGGTCGTCAGCTACCAGGTGGCGCAGGGTTATCCTGTTTATCCATTGAGGATAAAATGTCCGAAGCTGGTTATCGGGTGCGTTAAAGACGTGGTTACTCCCGTTCTTATGCAGAGGGGATTAGCCGATTTTTTGCAGGCTGATTATATTGAATATGAACAATACGCTCACTTGCCCATGCTGGAGGGAGGCTGGGAAAAATCCGCCGCTGACCTGGCGAAATGGCTGGATCAGCAAGTGGAGGCACCAAACGCGGTAAAAGATTAAAATCATAATAAAAAACGAGGAAAGGGTGCGAAATGAAGTATCGGGATGACATTTACATTTACGAATGGGCAAACTACTTTGACAACAACTGCAATAGCTACTACATCGGCGGAAATGTACAGGCGCTTATCGATCCTGGTCTTACACGCTATCTTCCGGATTTGCTGAATCAGATGGCAAACGACGGCATCAAGAAAAAGAACATCAAGTATGTCATCAACACGCATTCTCACCCTGATCATTTTCAGGGTTCCGAATTGTTTGATCAGGAAAAAGTGAATATTGCCCTGCACCGCAAGGAGATGGATTTCCTCAAAGGGATTGGCGGTGAGCTTTACGGCCTTTTCGGTATTACGGTGCCGCAGATGCAGATCAACATGCAGCTGGAAGACGGCAAGCTCGAACTGGGTGATCAGGTCTTTAAGGTGATTTCGATTCCCGGTCATACACCGGGTTCCATCGGACTTTACTGGCCGGTCAAAAAGGTTCTTTTCAGTGGTGACGTTGTGTTTCAGCAGAATGTCGGGCGCACTGATTTTCCGGGGGGCAACGGGTCCCTGCTTAAAAAGAGCATTGTTACGCTTTCCGATCTGGATGTTGAGCTGCTTTTACCCGGGCACATGGGAATCATTGAAGGCCATGACAAGATTCAGGACAATTTCAATATCATCATTCAGAATATTTTCCCTTACATTTAGGGTTGATCTGATCTCCCGGAGGACCAGGGTTTCATGGCGAATGAAGGAAACAAAGTGATTTACTCCATGATCGGAGTCAGCAAGGTTTATGACAAAAAACCGGTGCTGAAGGACATCTATCTGTCTTATTTTTACGGCGCAAAAATCGGCGTGATCGGTTTGAACGGGTCCGGCAAAAGCTCGCTTCTGAAGATTCTGGCGGGTGTCGATGACGAATTTATCGGAAAGACCATCCTGTCGCAGGGCTACACCGTAGGCTATCTTGAGCAGGAGCCGCGGCTGGATGAAAGTAAGACCGTCCGCCAGATTGTGGAGCAGGGAGTCCAGTCCACCATGGACATCATCCATGAATACAACGCCGTGAACGAAAAATTTGCCGAGGAAATGTCGGAAGAAGAGATGACCAAACTATGCGACCGGCAGGCCGTCCTGCAGGAAAAAATGGACGCACTGGATGCGTGGGACATGGACTCACGCCTTGAAATGGCGATGGACGCGCTGCGCTGTCCGCCCGGCGAAACACCGATCAAAGTGCTTTCCGGTGGTGAAAAACGGCGTGTTGCTTTGTGCCGGTTGCTTTTGCAGAAACCCGACATTCTGCTGCTGGACGAACCGACTAACCATCTGGATGCCGAATCCGTCGCCTGGCTGGAGCACCATCTGCAAAAATACGAGGGCACGATTATCGCCGTTACCCACGATCGTTATTTTCTGGACAATGTTGCCGGCTGGATCCTGGAGCTCGACCGCGGTCAGGGCATTCCCTGGCAGGGGAATTATTCCTCCTGGCTCACGCAAAAACAAAACCGACTGAAGAACGAAGAAAAATCAGAAAGCGCGAGAATCAAAACCCTGGAGCGCGAACTGGAATGGATCCGCATGTCACCCAAGGGTCGACATGCCAAGTCCAAAGCGCGCATCAAGGCCTATGAAGAGATGCTGGGCAAGAACCTGGAGCGCGAATCCGGCACACGGGAAATCTTTATCGCGCCGGGCCCACGCCTGGGTGATCTGGTGATCGAGACGCAAAACGTCAACAAAGGCTATGGCGAGAAGCTCCTTGTTGAAGGGATGACCTTTGCCCTGCCGGCCGGTGGTATCGTCGGCGTCATCGGACCCAATGGTGCCGGAAAGACAACTTTATTCCGAATGATCACCGGGCAGGAAAACCCGGATTCCGGCAGCATCCGCATCGGTGAAACCGTGAAGCTTGCCTATGTTGATCAAAGCCGTGATACGCTTGATCCTGAAAAGAACATCTGGGAGATGATTTCCGACGGGCAGGATATGATCGCCGTCGGAAACCGGCAGATCAATTCGCGCGCTTACGTGTCGCGGTTTAATTTTTCCGGTATGGATCAGCAAAAGAAGGTCGGAACACTGTCAGGCGGTGAGCGCAACCGCGTGCATCTGGCCCGGATGCTCAAGGAGGGCGGCAATGTCCTGCTTCTTGACGAACCCACGAATGATCTGGACGTGAACACCCTGCGCGCATTGGAAGATTCGCTGGAGAGTTTTGCCGGCTGTGTTGTCGTTATCAGCCACGACCGATGGTTTCTGGACAGAATCTGCACGCACATTCTGGCCTTTGAAGGCGACAGCAAAGTTCTTTTCTTTGACGGAAACTATTCTGAATATGAGGAAGACCGCAAAAACAGGCTGGGCGCCGCAGCCAGCCAGCCTCACCGGATCAAGTACCGGCAGCTGACGAGAAGGTAAAGAAGGTTGATAGGCTGTAGGTGGTTTAGAATCTGACCCCGCCTCTGTTTATGATATCTTTATTTTCCTTTTTTCCGGATCAGGATGCCGGCGATAGAAAATGGCAATATTGCCAATCAGCCCGACCAGTTCACTTTTAGTTGCTTTGGCAATTTCTTCGGATATTTCTTTTTTGGCTTCTTTGAATTCGCCGAATTTTACTTTGATCAGTTCATGGTCATTCAGGGCGATGTCAACCGATCCGACAAGCTGGTCCGTCACCCCTTTCGCGCCGATCATGACCAGCGACTTCAAATGGTGTGCCTGCGCACGCAGATTTTTTCGCTGCGAACCTTTAAGGGTTTCCATGGGTTTTTCTCATCCATTTTTTTTCATTCGTATAGCACAGTTAATCATTTTTAAAAAACACATTATGAAACATTTCATTTTTCACACCTGTCCGATGTCAGGGCTTAGGAAAACCACCCGACAAATTGCCGGCAGAGAAATTTCTTGACAAATAAAGCGTGTTGAATAAGAGTCTCAGGCCGTGAGCGGGCGTAATTCAGCGGTAGAATGTCAGCTTCCCAAGCTGGACGTCGCCGGTTCGAGCCCGGTCGCCCGCT
>MWDG01000022.1 GCA_002070455.1 Deltaproteobacteria bacterium ADurb.Bin151 | reverse complement strand
ACTTCCGCGGTATACATCTTGTCATACTTCCTCTTCAGGCTGACCAGAATCAACCCGCCTACAATCAGGCAGCCCAGCTGGAAATACGGGAAATTCGCCGCTCCCGCTGCCGCATATTCTGCGAATCCAAAGGTTGCCGTTAAAAGAACTACTGCTGCCGCCGCTGCGATGGTTCCGAATGTCTTTTTCATGATCTGTTACCTCCTTGAGGGTTTTTGTTTTATTTGCCTTTATACTAATGAAATTTGCGTGCCAGAATCTAAAAACAGGCAAAATATTATCGTAAGATCATAATATTCAAGGTGATTTATCAATGACGGCGCTTTAGCCTCTTGATTATAAAAGGCTGTTTTCGCGTTTTCCTTCCATGAAATGTTCAAGCGGAGTGAACGAAATGTGGAATCAATATTGCTGATGATTCTGCCGCCACGTTCAAAAAAAGACGACACGTCTTGCCGTTGCTATCACAACTGATAAATGATAACTAACTTCATCGTGCAATAACCGCTGTGTTTTTGACATCAAAACATGCAAAGGAGGGCTGAATCGCCATGAAAAACATAGAACTGAAGGTCGTTGATAATATCCTGACCATCCAGGTAGATCTGACGAAAGAATTTGGTCCGTCTTCTTCCGGCAAAACCATTATCATCGCAACCACGGAAGGGAATGTGCCAATTCCCGACCATGAGGACAAGAAAATCGGATTGAACGTGTATCATAAAAAGTCATAAGTATATGACGAATACAAACGCCAAACAGGAATAATGCAGGAAGAAATCCTTCTACAACATCTCGAAGAACTGGCCGGGAAACTTGAAATCTGTGTTCGGAATGAGAACATCAGCATGGATGAATCGTCCAGCACCGGGGGACTCTGCCGCGTCGAGGGACAATACATTTTGATTCTGAATTCCAAGGCGGATGTGCAGGATAAAATTCAAGTGATGATCAAGGCCCTGCAGAATTTTGACCTGGATAAAATCTACATCAAACCGGCTGTACGCCGACTATTGGATGACCAGCAATAAACAGAAGCTTCAGGCTAGTGTAGTATTTTAGTAAAAGCTTTACATGAGTGTCATTTTAACACAGAGTGCTGTAATCCGTTTGTGACCTTAAATTATGCGCTACACTTCGGGGATAAGATAGACTAACAAACTTGCCTGCGCTTCTCTTGTCCTGTTTGAGTATAACTAAAAAAGGGAGAGAAAGTCGATGTACGCTCCCCCTCCCTGTTTATAATATCAATAAAAAGATTTTCTTAGCCAATGTACTTCAAAAGCGGATTGGCGTAAAGCACGATCAGCGCGATAACCAGCGCGTAAATCGCCAGAGATTCGATCATGGCCAGACCAACCATCATGGTGAGGAGGATCTTGCCCTGGGCTTCAGGATTTCTACCAACGGCGTTTGTTGCGCCATTCAGACCGGCGCCCATACCATTACCGGTTCCAATGGTTCCAAAAGCAATAGCGATACCAGCTGCAAGCAGAGAACAGCCAACGATGATGGCTTTTGTGTAATCAACACCCGCTGCAGGAGCCGCAGCCGCCGCTTCGGGAGCCGCCATTACAAAAGGAGCAGAAACAATCACCAACGCCATTGCCAATACGGAATAAATTAAACTTTTTTTCATTTAAAGCCTCCTGTTTTTTTGTTGAAGCAATTTAAATCACCGCAATCGTCAGGTCTGTATTTTTACCTCCTTTCCTTAAATTAACGACTGCCGGTCATTTTAGTCCTTTTTAACGATCCATGAACCGATTGTCAAGAAATATTTACAAAATTTTTTTCACAAAGGCTTGTCTTGATTTTATAATGCAGGCAGGATAAAAGAAGCAGTCATGAAAACATTAACAATACCGGAGAAAAATGCATTAAAGTTCCTCCAGAAGGACCTGCCGATCATCGACAGGCCGTTTACACAAATCGCCGATGCCTGCGGTCTGACAACTATTCAGCTATTTGAGCTGTTAAAAGAACTCTCTGCGGAAGGAATCCTGAGAAAATTCGGAGCGATCCTGCGTCACCAGAAAGCGGGCTACCACAAAAACGCGCTTGTCGTTTGGTCGGTACCGCCCGACGCAATAGAAGAAGCCGGGCAGGCATTTTCCTCATTATCTTTCATAACCCATTGTTATGAAAGATGTCCCGCTTTTCAAAATAAATATAATCTTTTTACCATGCTGCACACTCAGAATGACGGTATCGGTTCCCTGATCGACACGATGAGTCAGCAGATCTCCTGTAATGATTATCTTGTCCTGGAAAGCCTTCAGGAATACAAAAAAACATCACCGGAGTATTTTTGATGACCCCGACAAATGAAAATCTTTTTGAAGCGGCCGGCCGGGTAATCGCCGGAGGCGTGAATTCACCTGTCCGTGCGTGGAAATCGGTAGGGGGTGACCCCGTTTTTGCAAGCCATGCAAAGGGCAGCCGGATCTACGATTCCACGGGCAAAGAATACATCGACTACGTTCTTTCCTGGGGGCCGATGATTCTAGGACACGCCCATCCGGATGTCATTGACGCCATCTGCCAGGCCACCCGTCATGGAACCAGTTTCGGGGCGCCGACAGATGCCGAAACGCAAATGGCAAAGCTGATCAGCGAAGCTATACCATCCATTCAAAGGGTACGAATGACCAGTTCGGGAACGGAAGCGGCCATGACGGCCGTGCGTCTGGCCCGCGGGCACACGGGGCGAAAAAAGATTATAAAATTTGACGGGTGCTATCACGGTCATACCGATTCCCTGTTAATCAAGGCCGGTTCCGGCGTCACAACGCTGGGGATTCCCGGCTCCCCGGGGATTCCCGAAGAACTCGCAAAACTGACACTGAGCCTGCCCTACAATGATCCATCCGCACTTGAAGAAGCCTTTCAATGCTATACCGATCAATTGGCCGCCGTCATCGTGGAGCCGGTTGCCGGCAATATGGGCGTTGTCGTGCCGCAGGAAGGTTTCCTGAAAAAACTGCGCGAACTGACGTCTGAAAACGGCACGGTTCTTATTTTTGACGAAGTCATCACGGGATTCCGCTTTTTCTTTGGCGGATACCAGAACCTGATTGGCATTGAGCCTGATCTGACATGTCTGGGGAAAATTATCGGTGGCGGACTGCCGGTGGGCGCCCTGGGCGGTAAAAAGGAAATCATGGAGCAACTTGCGCCGACGGGTGATGTCTATCAGGCGGGAACGCTATCCGGCAACCCTTTGGCCATGAGTGCCGGCATTGCCACCCTCAAGATTTTGCAATGGAAAGCGGCTTCCTACAAATCAATGTCTGACCTGGCCGATGGCCTTTGCCAGGAAATGGAAAAACTCTTTGCAGGACATGGCATCGCCGCCTGTATCAACAGAATCTATTCGATGTTCACCGTTTTTTTCCAGGAAGGACCGGTAAACGATCTGAACAGCGCGTTGAAATCAGACACCGGCCTTTATGCACGTTATTTCCACGGCATGCTCAAAAACAGGATATGGCTGGCACCGTCTCAATTTGAGGCCGGTTTCCTCTCTTTTGCCCACACAGCAGAGGATATGGAACGGACACTGGATGCCTGCTCCAAAACATTGAAGAATCTGTGACCAGTGCATTGACAAGTGACAATCAATACGATAATAGGTCATGCCGTTTCACATAAAGGTGCGGGAATCGAGGAATATAAATGAAAAAATCTCTGAAAGCCCAGTCATTTTACGCCGGAAAAAATAAAATTGCCATCGTCGGCCTTGGATATGTCGGCCTGCCACTGGCCGCCCATCTTTCACGTCATTTTACAGTGATTGGTTTTGATATCAGCGAGGCCAATGTCGCCGAATTGAAAAAAGGCCACGACCGGACGATGGAACTGTCCGACGGAGAATTAAAAAAGGCAAACATTCACTTCACGTCCAAACCGGCAGACCTTGCCGGTTGCAAACTTTTTATCGTAGCCGTTCCAACACCGGTTGACCACTTTCACGTTCCCGATCTCGGCGCGATGGAAAATGCTTCGGCCATTATCGGCAGGCATCTTACAGCGGGTTCCTGTGTGGTCTATGAGTCCACTGTTTACCCCGGTGTTACGGAAGACATCTGCGTCCCCATCCTGGAGCGTGAATCCAAACTGAAATTGGGCAGGGACTTTACAGTCGGCTACTCCCCCGAACGCATCAACCCGGGGGATAAAGTCCACACAGTAAGCAATACGGTCAAGATCATTTCCGCATCCGATGCTGAAACACTGAACCTGCTCGAAGGAATCTACGGAGCCGTGGTGAAGGTCCGCCTGCACCGGGCATCTTCCATCAAGGTCGCGGAAGCCGCCAAGGTCATCGAAAACACGCAGCGTGACATCAATATCGCGCTGATGAACGAGTTGGCTATCATCTTCAACAAAATGGGTATCGACACCCTCGAAGTCCTGGAGGCTGCCGGAACAAAATGGAACTTCCTTAATTTTCGTCCGGGCCTGGTGGGCGGCCATTGCATCGGAGTTGATCCATACTATCTGACGTACAAAGCCGAAAGCATCGGTTATCGTCCCGAGGTCATTCTTTCGGGACGCAGGATCAATGACAACATGGGCAAGTATGTTGCAGAACGAACGGTCAAGATGCTGATAGCTGCCGATATCCAGGTGAAGAAAGCCCGCGTGGCGATCCTGGGACTGTCCTTTAAAGAAAATGTTCCCGATTTGCGAAATACCCGGGTTGTTGATATTATCAACGAGTTGAAAGACTATGGTGTGACCGTCATGGCGCATGATCCGCTGGCTATACCTGAGGAAGCACGTGAACACTGCGGAATTGAGCCGGTGTCGTTGAAAGCGATAAAGGACGTGGAAGCGGTAATTCTTGCTGTGGCACACCGCGAATACATGGAACTGGGCATCGAAAAAATTGCTTCCCTGTGCCGTAAAAACAGACCGATTCTTCTCGATATCAAGGCCGTCTTTGAGCCTGTGCAGGCAAAGTCACTGGGCATCAATTACTGGAGACTATAAAAAGGTTCAAGGGGCGCTTCGACAGGCTCAGCGACCTAAGGGACGAGGAAAAAGGAAAGAGGATATTTATGAAGAAAGCATTTATTACCGGAATCACAGGGCAGGATGGATCGTATCTTGCACAGCTCCTTTTAGAAAAGGGATATGAAGTTCACGGTTTGATTCGCCGCTCCAGCACTTTCAACACGGACCGGATCGATCATCTGTATCGGGATTCCCACGAACCGGACGCAAAATTATTTCTGCATTATGGTGACCTGAGTGTTTCCGGGCAACTCATGGATCTGCTTTCCGCCATCAATCCCGATGAAATTTATCATTTAGGCGCACAAAGCCACGTACGTGTGAGCTTCGACATGCCTGAATACACCGGAGACATCACTGGATTGGGAACGCTTAGGATCCTGGAATCCATCCGGAAAACCGGTATCAAGACAAAATTTTATCAGGCATCCTCCAGCGAAATGTTCGGCGCCGCACCGCCGCCGCAAAGTGAAAACACACCGTTTCAGCCGCGCAGTCCCTATGCCGCCGCAAAAGTTTACGCCTATCATATTGTACAGAACTACCGCGACGCCTACGGTATTTTCGCTACCAACGGTATCCTGTTCAACCACGAATCGCCGAGGCGCGGCGAAACCTTCGTGACCCGAAAAATCACCCGTGCGGCAACGCAAATCAAACTGGGCATCCGGGACAAGCTCTATCTGGGCAATCTCGATGCAAAAAGGGACTGGGGCTTTGCCGGCGACTTCGTGGAAGCGATGTGGCTGATGCTCCAGCAGGAAAAACCGGATGACTATGTCATCGCAACCGGTGAAACTCACTCCGTACGGGAATTTGCCGAAAAGGTCTTTGCCAAGCTGGATCTTGATTACGCCCGACACGTCGCGATCGATCCCCGGTATTTCCGTCCCACAGAGGTTGACGTTCTGCTGGGTGACGCCTCCAAGGCGAGAAAAGCACTGAGCTGGGAGCCAAAGGTTACATTTGACCAGCTCGTTGATATGATGGTCGCGGCTGATCTGGAATTGGCCAAAAAAGAAAAGACCTTGCTGGATGCAGGTTATTCCTGTGCAAATGTTGAAAGAATCAGTTAATATAAAATTCAAGAGGAGTAAAAATTGCTTGCCGATAAAAGAATAACCGTCACAGGAGGCAAAGGATTTCTGGGGCAGCACCTGATCAGGAAACTTGCTGATTACAGCTGCCGTAGCATTGATATTGCTGATCTGCCCCAATACAATCTCACGGATCTGGAAGATATTCGCCGCATGTTTGATGACACCAAACCGGACATCATCATTCACCTTGCCGCAAAAGTGGGTGGCATTGGCTTTAACCAGGAAAAACCAGCAGAACTTTTCTATGACAACCTTATCATGGGCACCCAGCTGATTCATGAGGCCTATCTGCGTAAAATTGAAAAATTCGTAGCACTGGGAACCATCTGCGCTTACCCCAAATTTACCCCGGTGCCCTTTAAAGAAGAGGATCTCTGGAACGGATATCCAGAAGAAACCAACGCCCCTTACGGACTGGCCAAAAAAATGATGCTGGTGCAGTCCCAGTCTTATCGTCAACAATACGGTTTTAACTCCATTTTCCTCCTGCCGGTCAATCTTTACGGTCCCGGCGATAATTTCGATCCCCGTTCATCCCATGTCATTCCGGCATTGATCAAAAAATGTTTTGATGCCATCGATAACCATTCAGATTCACTGGAAGTATGGGGAACAGGACGTGCAACCAGGGAATTTTTCTATGTGGAAGATGCGGCTCAAGCCATTTGCATGGCCGCCGATCTGTACGAAAAAAGTGAACCGGTAAACATCGGGGCGGGATATGAAATTTCCATTGGGGAACTCACTGAACTCATCGCCCGACTGTCCGGTTTTAAAGGCAAGATTGTCTGGGACTCCTCTAAGCCCGATGGCCAGCCCCGCCGTCAGCTCGACACCTCCAAAGCATTGAAAGAATTCGGATTCAAGGCAACAACCAACTTATCAACCGGGTTGCAAAAGACAATTGAATGGTACAGGCAAAACCGGCATCTTTTAAATAAAAAATGAACGGCAGTCATGTTTTTGATTGACTTTGCCCATCACGCATGTTAAGGATCGCATCACTAAATGGATAGCGAAACCAAAAAATTGAGCATCCAGATGGCTTACGCCAGCAGCATTGGAATCGCAATGGTTCTGGCGATTTTTGGCTGCCTCCTTTTAGGAACTTGGTTGGACAGGAAATTTGACTCCGGCTATGCTTTTACGGTCGTCTTTCTTGCGATCGGTATTTCGGCCGGTTTTCGTAACATTTATGTTTTAATAAAAAGAAATTTCACGGATGAAGAATTCATCATAAAGAGTTTGAAAAGTGAACCCCATCGTCAAAGACCCGCTCCAAAGAAAACTTGAAATCGCCAACTGGATCATTCTGGCAATTCTATTCATTCCCTCTCTGTTTTTCGCTCCGTTTAAGTTTTCCCTGGGAATTCTTCTTGGCGGCTTTATCAGCATTCTTAATTTTCACGGCATGGAATACGGCCTGCAGAATCTCTTTAAAAATCTTTCCGGAAATGTGAAACGACCAACCATGATGAAGTATTACATCCGTCTGGCGCTGACCGGCGTGGTCGTATATTTTCTGCTTGCCGCCGATACGGTTCATGTCGTCGGACTACTCATTGGACTTTCCGTGGTTGTGATTAATGTCACTTTCACTGTGATCACAACACTGGCAAAAAAAAACTTAATTGAGGAGGTTAGTTAGACACAAATGGAACCCCTAATATTCTTCCATACTTCTTGGTTGCACGATATGGGCATTAATATGACCATCGTTTTCAACACTCTCTTCGTGATGCTGATATTGGCCGTACTCTCGTTTCTGGCCACCCGTAACCTTCAGGTCTATCCGGGCCGCATACAAAATGTGATGGAAGTAATCGTGGATGGCCTTCATTCCCTGCTGGTCGATACCATGGGAGAACACGGGAAGAAATTTTTCCCCCTGATTGCCACACTGGGATTGTTTATTTTAACAAGCAACCTCATTGGAATCATTCCCGGATTTGAATCACCCACGGCCAACATCAACACGAACCTGGCCATGGCGCTCGTCGTCTTTTTCTCCACGCATGTCGTCGGCGTCATCACGCACGGTTTCAAATATTTCAAACAATTCCTGGGACCTGTCTGGTGGCTGATTCCGCTGATGCTGCCGATTGAAGTCATCAGTCACCTGTCGCGTCCATTGTCCCTGACTTTCCGTCTCTTCGGCAACATAGCCGGTGAAGACATCGTTCTTCTGGTTGTCCTTCTTCTGGTACCTCTGATTGTTCCGCTGCCCATTATGTTTTTGATGATCTTTACGTCGGTTGTCCAGACGCTGGTTTTCATGCTTCTGGCGATGATGTATATCGGCGGCGCGATGGAAGAAGGCCATTAACACCAAACGGGATTTGGCAAAACAAATCGTGCTGACCAACCCGGAAGCTTATTGATATTCGATTTAAAAAGCAGCTGACTGCAAGCGTAATCAGCTGCTTTTTTCTTTTTCATTGAATCTCTCTAACCATTTATTTTATAAAAGGATGTTTTAAAAATCACATCTGGTGCTTGACGACATGGATCAATCGTAATATTGACCACAGGGACAATTTTTTACGGAGTATTTATGCATAGTTTAGGAATCAATATCGGATCGTCAAACGTAAAAGCGGCCATGCTGGAGGGGGATCGCATCGTTTGGAGCGCCGTTGAACCTCATGAAGGCAATTTTCTTGACACTCTCAACAAGATGCTCTCCGCCAACAGCATACCATCAGATACGAAAGCCCTGGTTACCGGTACCGAGGGTCGCCATCTATTGAATATCAGCAGTGTGATCGAACCCCTTTGCATTGAGGAAGCCCTGCAAAAAATCAATCACCAAATCGACGCCCTGGTTTCCCTGGGCGGAGAAGATCTGGTTGTCTACACCATCGACAGCAACAACAAAATCATCACCAGCTTCTCGGGTAACAAGTGCGCCTCGGGAACCGGAGAATTTTTCAAACAGCAGCTGGCGCGGATGAATATGAGACTGGGCGATATCAACAGCATTCCTGATGACTGCCGCGTCCTGAAGCTATCCTCGCGCTGCTCGGTCTTCATGAAAAGCGACTGCACGCACCGGCTCAACAAAGGTGAAGCCACTACCGGCGATATCGTACTGTCGCTGAGCGATGTCATGGCCGTTAAAGTCATCGATTTTCTCAAAAGAGCGAAAATCGAAAAAGGAACCGTGCTGCTTGTTGGCGGGGTAACGCAAAACCAATACATCCTGCGCTTTATCCGGGAGCGAATGCCGCAAATCGAATTCATCGTTCCCCAAGAGGCACCGTATTTCGAGGCTTATGGCGCAGCCCTGATGGCGGAAATCTCCGGAAGTGTCTTACCGTCTGCAGAAAAGTTATTCAAAAGCAGCCAGATTCAGTTTAAGAGATTCAAAAGCCTGCAGACGGCTCAGGGCCGGGTCACGTATCTCCCTTCCCAAAAAGGTAAAGTCGTAGCCGGTCGTGAATACATTCTTGGTGTGGACGGCGGCTCGACCACAACCAAAGCCTGCCTTATCGACATCGAAACCAACGAGATTACCGCGTCCTTTTATGGACGGACGCACGGCGATCCTGTCCGTTCCCTCAAGAACTGCCTCGTGCAAATGAAGAAGCAGATTCGTGAAGACATTGGCAACGGAAAAATCAATATCAACCTGGCCGCCACGACCGGTTCATCGCGCGAGATCCTCGGCGTTTTTCTCGAAACACCAGGCGTCTATAATGAAATCATCGCGCACGCCGTAGGCACCACATTTTACCGGGACAACATCGACACGATTTTTGAAATCGGAGGCCAGGATGCCAAGTATGTCTCTCTCAAAAACAAGGTCCCGATCGATTACGCGATGAACGAAGCCTGTTCTGCAGGAACCGGTTCATTCCTCGAAGAATCTGCGCAGGGAGATCTGAACATCCCGGAAGCCGACCAGATCGGCGATATCGCACTGGCGGCAAAGGAGCCTCTGAAATTCGGCGAGCACTGCTCCGCTTTCATCAATTCGGATATCCGTAATGCCATTCAGCAGGGAGCGTCCCGGGAAGACATCACCGCCGGAATCGTCACCTCGATTGTATCCAATTATCTTAACCGCGTCGTGGGCAACCGGACCATCGGCAAAAACATTGTTCTTCAGGGCGGCGTCGCCAAAAACAAGGCCGTCCCGCTGGCCTTTGCCATGCTGCTTGATAAAGACATCCTGGTTCCACCGGACCCGGAGTTAATGGGCTGTTTCGGCGTCGGAATTCTTGCCAAACAAAAAGTTGCGGAAGGATTTCTGGCCAAGTCCAGCTATGACATCGATCAGATTCTGGCCACGGATATCGTCTATGAAAAGGAATTCCAGTGCAAAGCATGCGATAATTTCTGTCCTATTCGTATTCTAAATGTCAACGGCCACAAGTACATGTTCGGCGGCCGTTGTAACAAATACGCCAACATCCGCAAGAAAAAAGTTTTCAACGAGGCCGAAGTCACCGACTACATTGAAAAACGAAATGACATCTTGTTTAAAGAATGCGCCCCCGACCCCGCCACACTGGTTAAGAAAAAGGATTTCATCGTCGGCATTCCGCGCTGTTTTTCCATTTACACGCTTTGGCCATTCTACTCCTGGTTCTTCCATACTCTGGGGATAGAAACTTTTGTATCCCAGGAAATCTCCCACGAAGGAACAGCACGCGTTGAAAGCAGTTATTGCTTCCCGGCAGAAATCGCACACGGCGCTGTTCAGGACATTTTAAACCGTAATATCGATTATGTGTTCCTGCCCCATTTCCGGGATATGGACAGTTATGAGAAAACGGTTCATGCCAATTTCTGCCCGATCACACAGGCCCTGCCCTATTATATCAAGAAAGCCTTTCCGGAGATTCCGGAGAATCAATATCTGACACCGGTCGTCAGTTTCATGTACGGGACAAAAAAAGCCGCCGAGCCGTTCATTGAGATGGCCGTATCACTTGGATTCAGTGAGGCCGAAGCGAAAAACGCATTCACTGTGGCACACAAAAAACAGATGGAGTGCTTTGACAGATTCACAGAGCTTGGCAAACAGGCTCTGGAAGAGGCACGACGTGCCGAACGCCCGGTCATCGCGATCCTGGGACGCCCCTACAACTCCTTTACCGCAGACGCCAATATGGGTATTCCCCGGAAATATACCTCCCGGGGCTATTCGATCATCCCGTTTGACATTCTTCCTTTTGCTGATCAGGCCATTTATCCCAACATGTACTGGTATTACGGCCAGCAGGACATGAAGGCCGGCACGCTTCTGAAAAATGAAGACAATATTTTCGTAACCTATATTTCCAATTTTTCGTGCGCACCTGATTCTTTCATGCTGCATTATTTGAAGTGGATCATGGGCACCAAACCGTTTTTAATCCTGGAGCTGGATTCCCACACGGCCGATGCCGGCGTCGATACGCGCATTGAAGCCTTCCTGGACATCATCGAAGGCTACCGTTCCAAGCTGACCGAGATCCGCGAGGAACGGTACGACAACGGCCTTCGCTTTATCAACAATCCGGGAGAAGAGATTCACATTAAAAACAATTTCACCGGCGAAAAAATCCCGATTAAGAACAACCCCCGGGTTGTCCTGCTCCTGTCCAACATGGGCAGGCTCTCCGCTGAACTGGTCGGGGCCACCCTTCGCGGGCTCGGTCTCAACACGAAAACCATGCCTGTCCCCGATATCTACACCCTGCAGATGGCGCGCAATCACGCCTCCGGCAAGGAATGCCTGCCGTCGCACCTGGTTCTGGGAAGCGCGTTGAAATATCTGTCTTCCGATCAGTACCGAAAGGATGAGATCTATATCCTGTTTGTCCCCACCACGACGGGACCCTGCAGAACCGGACAGTATTTTGTGTTTTACGAAAATCTTTTCAAGGATCTGCGCCTGGAGAACGTTGTCGTGTTTACCATGGATTCGGACAATTCCTACACGGAACTGGGAACGGAATTTACCAAGTACGCCTGGTGGGCGGCCGTGATCGGGGACTATATGAAAGATGTGGAAACCTCTCTCAGGACGTGTGCCGCCGATCCTGTGGAAGCCATGAAGGTTTATGACCAGGTCTGGCAAAAAATGATCAGCGTCGCGGAACAGGATATCACCAAAGTTCTGCCTGTTCTGAAGGATATCGCTGATACGATCTCCGGAATCCCGCTTGCCAGAAAGATGGAAGACTGCCCCAAAGTCCTGATCGTAGGAGAGATCTATGTCCGGCGTGATGATTTTGCCGTGGATGAATTAATCCAGCAGTTCAGCCGTCACGGCATTGTGGGCAAGGTATCGAATGTTGCCGAATGGTTTTATTACTGCGACTTCGTAAGGCATTATGAACTCAAGAAAAAGCTGAAACTTGCCCCGTGGTACCGGCGTCCGTTTACCAGGGAGTTCCGGGATATCATCGATTGGAGAATCGAACATGTCTACAAAAAACATGTGGAAAAAAATGTCCGCGAAACCCTAAACTCAACCGGACTCGTGCCGCACACACCGCACGACATGAACAAAATCATGAAAAACGCTGAAAAGCATTTCGCAAGCCATGAACTGCATTCAGAAATCTGCATTTCCAGCGGAGTAGCCGCCACAGCCATGATGGACGGCTATTCGGGGATTGTCAACATTTCACCCTTCGCCTGCCTGATCGGCCGCGTCATCGAAGGACTTTATACCCCCTGGGCACGGGAAAGAAAATACCCGACCATCTCGATTGAAATTGACGGGAACCTTCTGCCGCCCAATGTGCTCTCCAAGCTCGAAATCTTCATGCTCAACGTCAAACGCTTCCGGGGCAAGGGAGACAGCCATTCGATGGTGGAGCATGAAGGGAAAACCCATGCAGCCATTGACCGGAAAATTATCCGTTGATTCCGCTAAAAAAGCCTCCCTGGAGGGAAACCCCGGGGAGGCTTTTCAATAGAAATTCTGTGACAATACTTGTCGAAAACTAACCCTTCTTCGGTGTTTTCAGCAACGCCACCGCAAGCACCAATCCAACAACCGCAAGCACTGCCGTAGGGTAAAAGGCGTAAGTGTACGTTCCGAAGACATCCTTGGCCTGACCGGAAATAATACCACCAATGATGGCGCCCAAACCATATGCGAAAAAGACCACTCCGTAATTCTGTGCGTAATTCTTCATGCCGAAAAATGAAGCCGTCGCAGTCGGCGCAATTGCCAGCCAGCCGCCCAGCCCCAGCCAGAATCCGATGAAGCTGATCGTGTAAAGCATCGTATCGCCTTCCTTGGCCGTAATCATAATAATGGAAACGATGAGAATCATCAATAGATTGAGAATTGCGGCATTGCGGGGCGTAATCTTGTCCGTCAAAAAACCAAACAGCGGACGCCCGACGGCGTTGAAGATAGCGAAAATACCAACCAGAGTGGCGGCTGTCTCACCGGAAATCTTGATGATTTCGTTGCCAACCGGTTTGGAAATACCGATGGCCATCAATCCTGCGACGCATCCGATAATATAGCACAAGAACAATCCCCAGAATGCGCCGGTTTTCATCATTTCGCCCGAGGTAAAATCGGAAGCGGCAACGGTTCCTGCAGCGGGTTTCCAGCCCGCTGGGACCCAGCCTGAGGCAGGAAAACGAAATGGCAAACTCAGAACAACAAGAATAATGCCGAAAGCGATACCAAAATACATAAAGGTTGTCGACAATCCAACGGATGGAATCAGGGCGTTGGCGACCTTTCCGGTAATCAGGGCCGATCCCCCGAAACCCGCCAGCATCAGACCCACGGCAAGACCTTTTTTGTCCGGAAACCATTTGGCTCCCATGGATACCGGGCAACCATAAACCAGGCCGACTCCTGATCCGGCAATCACTCCATATGTTAAAGTCAGCATCCAGATATTTGAAGCAAAGGCGGAAAGAAGCCAGCCAAGTCCGACAATAATGCCGCCGATCATTCCCAGTTTACGCGGTCCCAGTTTTTCCATAACCCGTCCGCCGAAAAACATCAGAACTGAGAAAAAAGCCAGGAAAACCATGAAAGGCAGATTGGCCTGAAAGGCTGAAATACCGGCAAACGCCTCCTTGACCGGTTTCAGAAAGATACTGTAAGCATAAACCGCTCCCAGACAAACATTCATCACAATCCCCAAGACCACAAATAACCACCTGCCGCTTGCGGCAGGTAAACCAAAAACCTTATCATCAGAACCCATTGGCAACCCTCCTTATAAAATCGGAAAAATTACAGATTTTGCGTTTTTATAGGTTAATGTTTCAAGTGTCAATAAAAATATCAAAAAAAATGTCATGAAAATTCAATCTTTTTGGATCGTTTTATGGTAAAAAAAAGCACAAACTGAAGGAGCCTGATTTTTGAAGGAAAAGAAAATCACTATGACCGGAATCATCCTCGCTGGCGGCAAAAACACCCGCATGGGGGTGAATAAGGCGTTTCTGGAAATCAACGGCACCCGCATGATTGACAAGACCATAGACATCTACAGCCGGCTGTTTTCTGAAATCCTGATCATCACGAACGACCCTCTGCCCTACCTTGAATTTACCCGTGCGGCCATCGTTACAGACATCTACAAAGGCAAAGGTCCACTGGGAGGAATTTACACAGGTCTGTTTTATTCAAAAAATCCTTACGTTTTTGTCAGTGCTTGCGACATGCCCTATCTGAATGGGGACTTTATCGAGTACCTGGCAGGACTTACCGGCAAACATGATGTCATCGTTCCCGAACTCGCTGAAGGCTATCAACCGCTGCACGCAGTCTATTCACGCAACTGCCTGCCTTCCATCAAACGCCTCCTGATGCTGAACAAGCTCAAAATCACCGGTTTTTACAGAGACATGCGGGTGCTGACGGTTTCTGAAAAACAGATTTCACCGTTTAACCAAGACGGCAGGCTTTTTCAAAATCTCAATACCCCCCGTGATGTAGACGAAGCTCAAAAAAAATCTTGACAACTATTGAACGTTCATTTAAATACATTGAGCAATTGCTCAACATGATTTCGGACGGGTTCCATTTGCTGCAGCGTAAAAAGACTGTCAGCAACCCTGTGCAAGGCCAACAGGAAAAGAATGATCGACAATCGACAGAACATCATCAACGCCACTGAACGTTTACTGCAAACGAAAGGGCTTACCCGTTTAACCACACGGGAAATCGCGCGCGAGGCAAAAGTCGCCGAGGGACTGATCTATCACCACTTTAAGGACAAGGCGGGACTCATTTACGAGGTGGTCACCGCGCGCTTTAGTGAAACAACAAAACTCTTGCAGAACCTGCCACTTCAGGTGGGGACACGCACACTGCCCGAAATTCTGGAAGACGTCCTTTATGCAATCTATTGTGCACACTATGAAACGGTCCTGATGATCTGCTCGATTTTCTCCGACCGTCAACTGATGACCCAAATGCAGAAAATCATGGAGGAGCGAAACTTAGGACCTCGCAGGGCCAACGAAGGGCTAAAAGTTTTTCTACAGGCAGAACAGCGGATGGGATGGCTTTCCAGTAGTGTCGATCCGGCAACGGCCGCCAAATGCCTGCAGATGATCAGTCTCCACGCCGCCATGGACGACAAATTAATGGGATATGCTTTTGATGCGTCCCGTGTCCGGAGAGAGATCCGCGACTACGTTCAACTGCTGATGACCGGCATGGAACCGCATCCGGCAGTTCTGAAACCATCCGCTTTTAAAAAGATGAAAAAAAAATAACCGAAAGATAGTATATTTCTATTCATGCACAAAGGGGTGTCCGATGAGAAGGAATAACAGGTTCAAATGGAGGGCCACAGCAGGTCTTCTCGCTGTGGTTTTGATATTGTGTGGCTGCGGTAACAAAAAGGGCGGACCGCCGCCGATGCCCGAGGTTGCTTATGTAACCATGAATACAAAACCGGCGGTAACAACCACTGAACTGTCCGGCAGGACATCCGCCTATTTAGTCGCCGAAGTGCGTCCCCAGGTCGGCGGTATCATCCAGAAGCGTCTATTCACAGAAGGTTCCGATATCAAAGCCGGCCAGCCTCTTTTCCAGATCGATCCCGCTCTCTATCAGGCTGCGCTCGCCCGTGCCGAAGCCCAGCTCTCCACCCTTCAACTCAAGGAGAAAAGGCTGAAGGAACTTCTGGCGGAGAAAGCCGTGAGCCGGCAGGACTACGACGATACTTCAGCTGCATTGAAATCCGTTCAGGCAGAGGTACAAACAGCACGGATCAACCTCAAGTACACAACCATCACAGCGCCCATTTCAGGCCGCATTGGAAAGTCCAACGTTACCGTCGGTGCGCTGGTCACCGCTCACCAGCCCGTGGCGCTGGCGACCATTCAGCAGATGGATCCCATGTATGTGGACGTTTCACAGTCAACAACGGATGTCTTCCGTCTGCGTCGACAGATTCAGGAAGGTCAGATTGACCCCAATGCGAGCCAACAGAAGAACGTCCGGCTTTTTCTGGACGACGGAACGGAGTATCCGTTGAAAGGAAACCTGCAATTCCGCGACATCACGGTTGATCCGACGACAGGATCGGTCATCCTACGCATTGTTTTTCCCAATCCGAAAGGCATGCTGCTGCCGAACATGTTTGTCCGGGCAGTCATCCAGGAAGGCCTTCATAAAAACGCCATGCTGATTCCCCAGCAGGCCGTGTCACGCGATCCCAAGGGAAATCCTTTTACATTAACAGTGGATATCGGAGGGAAAGTTGAGAAGCGTCAAATCAAACTGGATCGGGCCATTGGAGATGCCTGGCTGGTTGAATCGGGTCTTGCCGACGGCGACCGGGTCATTGTCGAAGGAATGCTAAAGGTAAAACCCGGCATGACCGTCAAAACAGTCCCTTTTGAAAACAGCGGAAAAACGAATTCTACAGCCCCGCCCGCAAAAACGAATTAACGGAGACGCCTGATGTTATCAAAATTTTTCCTGGAACGGCCGGTTTTTGCCTGGGTCATTGCCATTATCATCATGGCCGTGGGCATTCTGGCCATTTACAATCTCCCCATCTCTCAGTATCCGGAAATGGCTCCACCTTCTATTTCAGTTTCCGCCTCTTATCCGGGCTCTTCGTCCGAGACCGTGGAAAACAGTGTGACACAGGTTATCGAACAAAAGATGACCGGCCTGGACAATCTCATTTATATGTCCGCGTCAAGCGACTCGGCAGGCGGTGCAAGGCTGGAACTGACCTTTGCCCCCGGAACGGATCCGGATGTCGCCTGGTCCAAGGTCCAGAACAAGGTCCAGTCCGCCATCACGGGCCTTCCGGATGTGGTTCAAAACCAGGGGGTAACCGTTGCCAAATCCACACGCAATTATCTGATGATTGTTTCACTGATTTCTGAAGACGGCTCCATGGATGGTGATGATCTGAGAGACTATGCCAAATCCAGTCTGGAAAAGGTCATGGCACGTGTCCCCGGAGTGGGCGAAGTGGAAATCTTCGGCGGCGGATACGCCATGCGCATCTGGCTGAATCCCGAAAAGATGACGGATTACCGGCTGACCGTGGAAGATGTGATGGCATCTCTCAAAGCCTACAACGTGGAGGTTTCCGCAGGACAGTTCGGAGGGGCACCCCAGATAAAAGGCCAGCGATTGAACGCGCCCATTGTTGTCCAGAATATGCTCTCGACTCCCGAAGAATTTGCCAAAATCCCCCTTCGTACCAATCCCGATGGATCCATTGTACGAATCAGGGATGTGGGCCGAACCGAACTGGGAACCGAAATCTATGACATCCAGGCCCAATTCAACGGCAAACCTGCAGCAGGCATTGCTATCCGCCAGGCTGCGGGCTCCAATGCGCTGGATGTGGCAGATGCCGTCAGGGCCAAAATGGATGAAATGAGCCGTTTCTTCCCTGCGGGTGTCAAGGTTGTGTATCCAATGGACTCCACAGCCTTCATCAAGGTGGCCATCAATGAAGTTGTCAAGACCCTCTTCATTGCGATTGTGCTGGTTTTTCTGGTGATGTGGCTTTTCCTGGGTAACATGCGGGCCACGCTGATCCCCACCATCGCTGTACCGGTCGTCCTTTTGGGAACTTTCGGCGTTCTCGCACTCTTCGGTTTTTCCATCAATATGCTGACCATGTTCGCGATGGTTTTGGCCATTGGTCTTTTAGTAGATGATGCGATCGTCGTTGTTGAAAATGTGGAACGCATCATGAGCGAGGAAGGACTGCCTCCTAAAGAAGCTACCGCCAAATCCATGGAGCAGATTACCAGTGCGCTGATTGGCATTGGTCTGGTTCTCGCCGCCGTGTTCGGTCCCATGGCTTTCTTCCCCGGTTCTACAGGCGTTATTTACCGTCAGTTCTCCATTACCATCATCTCGGCTATGCTGCTTTCGGTGGTTGTCGCCCTGATCCTGACACCGGTCTTATGCGCCGGGCTGCTCAAACCGGTCAAGGCGGGACATGAACCTGCAGAAAATGCACACCCTCTTTTACGTCCTTTTTTTCTGTGGTTCGACCGTGTGTTCTTTGGCATTCGTGACCGGTGTGTAAAACTGGTTGACCATAGCCTCACACGCAAGAAACGCTATCTTGCCGTTTTTCTGATTATTGTTGCAATTATGGGATTTTTCTGGCTGCGCATGCCTAAAAGCTATCTGCCCGATGAAGACCAGGGAATATTGCTTGCCCAGTTAATCATGCCGACGGGTTCTACGCTGGAACAGACAGAACACATTGCCAAGCAGGTTGAACATTATCTGATGAAAAATGAAAAAGATGCGGTGGAATCTGCAATGACCCTGACCGGCATTGGCTTTTCCGGACGGTCGCAAAACAATGGAATGGTGTTCGGAAAGTTAAAAGACTGGGACCTTCGCAAACGGTCTGATCTGAAAGCAAAGGCTGTTGCCGGAAGAGCCACCATGGCCCTTTCACAGATTCGCAATGCCATGGTGTTTGCGTTCACGCCTCCGGCCGTTCCCGAACTGGGCACATCTCTGGGCTTCGACTTTCAGTTGCTGGACCGGGGCGGACTCGGCCACGAGGCTTTGATGAATGCGCAATACCAGCTCTTGGGCATAGTGGCCAAAGACCCCAGGGTAATGAAAGTCCGGCCCAACAGCATGGATGATGTGCCCGAATACCGGATCGATGTGGATTGGGAAAAAGCCGGCGCTCTGGGCATTCCGATTACCTCTATCCACCGAACGCTTTCGGTAGCCTTTGGCAGTTCCTATGTCAACGATTTTGTTCAGGGCGGACGGGTAAAAAGGGTATTTGTTCAGGCGGATGCACCCTACCGCATGCTGCCCAAAGATTTGGAAAAGCTCTATGTCCGCAACACACAGGGAAAGATGGTCCCCTTCTCATCCTTTGCATCCGGACGCTGGACATCCGGTGCCCCCAAACGCGCAAGGTTCAACGGCTTCCCGTCCATCAACATCTGGGGGGAACCGGCCCCGGGAAGAAGTTCGGGAGAAGCCATGCAGGCCATGGAAGATGCTGTGAAAAAACTGCCTCAGGGTTTCGGCTTCGACTGGACCGGGCTTTCCTACCAGGAAAGGATGGCCAGCACCCAGGCCCCGCTGCTTTACGCTTTTTCCGTATTCGTGATCTTCCTCTGTCTGGCTGCGCTCTATGAAAGCTGGACCATACCGATGTCAATTCTCCTTGCGCTGCCGCTCGGAGTTATCGGAGGCGTTATCGCATCCAGCAGCCGGGGAATGCCCAATGACGTTTATTTCCAGATCGCTCTTTTAACCACACTGGGACTCACTACGAAAAACGCTATCCTGATTGTGCAGTTTGCCAAACAGGGCGTGGAAAAAGGAATGGGGTTGATCGAGGCCACACTGCAGGGGGTAAAACTTCGTTTTCGCCCCATCGTGATGACGTCACTGGCTTTTGGTTTTGGAATCCTGCCCCTGGTCATGACCACAGGAGCGGGAGCGGGAGCCCAGAATGCCATTGGTACCGGGGTGCTGGGAGGAATGGTTACAGCAACGGTTCTGGTGCTGATTTTCTCTCCCCTCTTCTATGTTTTGATTGAAACAGTCTTTGGCAAACAATATAGGGGCAAAACCGGCGGGACGGATACCCCATCGCTTTTCGACCGGTTGACTAAAAAAATATTCGGCAGGCAGATGGAACAAAAATCAGCCTCCACAGACGATACGAATCCATCAGAGGTCAATTGATATGAATAGAAAACGATACCTTCTGCCGATCGTCGCGGTTCTCCTTCTGTGCGGCTGCACGATGGCCCCGAAATACACGCGGCCGGATGCCCCGGTGCCTTCTGAATGGCCAAAAGGCGCGGCCTACGCTGAAATAAAGTCCCCGGCATCCGCCCAGGTCGCCTCGGAGCTGCCGTGGACGGAATTCATCACAGATGAGCGGCTGCACAAGGTCCTGGAGACCGCGCTCACGAACAACCGTGATCTGCGGGTGGCTGCTTTGAATGTGGAAAAAATGAAAGCGATGTATGGCATCGGGGTAGCCTCCCTTTTGCCTACGGTCAATGCACTGGGAAGTTTGTCAAAAGCAGGTGTACCGGGTGATCTTTCACAAAGCGGCAGTGCCATGACTTCGGAACGGTATGACGCCAGTATCGGCATCACTTCCTGGGAAGTCGATTTCTTCGGCCGCATCCGCAGCCTGAAGGACAAAGCCCTGGAAGAGTTTATGGCCACGGACCAGGCCCGCCTGGGCACACAAATCATGCTGATATCCGCCACAACACAGGCGTATCTCGCCGTGGCATCCAACCGGGAAGCACTGCATCTGGTATCCAAGACGCTTGAGTCCCAGGAAGCTGCTTACAAACTGATCCGGAAACGATATGATGTCGGCATGATTTCCGAGCTGGATCTGCGCCGTATCCAGAGCCAGGTTGATCTGGCCCGGGGGGATGTCGCCTACTACACCCAGCTTACGGCGCAGTCGGAAAACGCCCTGAATCTCCTGGTTGCATCTGTCGTCCCGCAGGACCTGCTGCCGGGGAATTTATCCGGCATCAGCCCCCCGCGTGAAATTTCCGCCGGCCTGTCCTCCGAACTGCTTTTAAACCGGCCGGATATCCTGGCCGCAGAATATCAGCTCAAAGCAGCCTACGCCAATATCGGCGCCGCCCGCGCGGCTTTCTTCCCCCGCGTTATCCTGACCGGAGCTGCCGGAACGGCGAGCGTTGAACTATCAGGGCTTTTCAAACCCGGTTCATTCGCGTGGAGCTTTGCCCCGCAGATTATCATGCCTATTTTTGACGCCCGCACATGGTTTGCATACAGGGTAACCAAGGTAGACAGGGAAATCGCTGTGGCCCAGTATGAAAAGTCCATTCAGGCCGCCTTTCGGGAAGTAGCCGATGCCCTTGCCGTAAAGGGCACGGTAGACCGTCAGATTGACGCGCAGCAGTCACTGGTAGACGCTTTATCCGTCGCTTACCGGCTCTCCCTCTCCCGTTATGACAAGGGGATTGACAGCTACCTCTCTGTGCTCGATGCACAGCGATCGCTCTATGGCGCACAGAAAGGGTTGATTGCCCTGCAATTTGCCCGGTTCAACAACGCAGTCACGCTTTACAAGGCCCTGGGCGGTGGATACAAGTGAGCCGTGAACCATGAGGACTTTTACTTGAGCTCAGCATAAAGAAAACCATTGGGTAAAGTGGAAGCATCCTATTTTTTCAGAATAACGGGCTGGACCCATTTTTTATTCTCGCCGTCGTAATACCATTTGTCGGGAAAACCGCGGCGTCTGATGAAGGTCGGATGATCAGCCCAAAGCAGCATTTCCTTGTAGGCCGCATGGATTTTCCTGAATGTGGCGGCCTTGCCTCCCACATCGGGATGATGAATCTTTACCTGCCTGCGGTATGCATTCCTGATGATCCTTCCCAAATCATGGGAGGTCAGATCCGCTCTTGGGATATCCAGCAGGATCAGGTTTTCCGGCTTGACCGTTGGGGCTCTGTGCAATCGCGGCCGCGCCAGCCCCTCCGATATTGCACACCTCTCGGCCATCTCCAGCACACGCCGGGAAGCCAGATAGTTCTTTGCCGTCCGTCTTTCTTCAGCCCACCAGGCGCCGCCCAGCATATTGGACAGTCTTCCGAAATCTTCGGCAGGATTGCTTTTCTCGGTACGCAGGGCGGTATACCGAAAGATCTCCCGAATCCCGTGTGGGACCACATCCAGAATAATCACCCTGTCCGTGAAATAAAATGTCGCATAGCGTGTGTTCAAAGCTTGGAGGAGGCCACTGCGTGTGTTGAGCTTCTGACGCAGATGCTGACGGCATTTCACCGAACAATAGCGGCGGTTTTTTATATTTTCCGTCGTGCCACAAGAAAGACATGCCTTTGGCTTTTGTTCTTTCGCGGAAGTTTTAATTTTGATTAACATATCATGATGTAAAACAGCCGGGTCATGGACTTGAGACATAGGACCCGACTGTTTTACCTGACCTCCAGCCTCTTATTTTGCTGCAGTCAGATACCCCCTGGCCAGCGCTTTGTTCACATGCAGCACCCCTTTATTCATGTCCTTCATGGGATAATCGGCAGTGATCACCGGCAGGGCGTCAGCGTCGGCCTGGGTTTTGACGATCGAACCCGCCGGTACGTAGCGTCCGTCGGCCACTGTGACGCCCATTAAAATAACACCCGGCTCAATGACACAGTTTCTCCCTATAAAAGATTTGAATACCAGAACCTTCATGCCCACAAAGGTATCATCCATCACGACCGCCGGCCCGTGTATCTGCACCTGATGCGCCAGGGATATCCGGTTGCCGACGTAGACTGCATATTTTTTGCCGTTGACTTCGACCTGATTTTTTTCCACAGGTTTCCCGTCCAGCTCCGTCTCAAGGGCATGGATCACCACACCATCCTGGACATTGGTATCATCACCGACATGAAGCGGCTGGCCTTCATCGCCTCTCACACACGCCGTCGGGGCAACCATCACATTGTTTCCTAATATTACATTACCGATCACCGCCGCCAGCGGGTGAACATAAGTCCCGTTTCCGATCACAGGCTCGGACACATTCGGACTGAAATCCGTCTTTACGTTTTTCTCAATCATTTTTTTCTTCCTCCGGTCACTATGATATTTTTTTAAGATTCAGGCTTCGTGCCTAAAACTTTTTTTCAATGCTTCTGGTGCTTTTCCCTTTCCAGCAGATTCTGCCACACTTCGGTCACTTTTTTTTCTGTCTCTTCCACGACACACTGATTGTCGATGACAATGTCCGCAAGATTCATTTTATCATGAATCGGCATCTGACAGGACAAGCGAAGCTCGGCTTCCGCCCGGCAAAGATCACTTCGGTTCATCAGGCGATTGACCTGTTCTTCCGGTGCAACCATCACCAGAATCGTCAGATCAAAAAGGTGCTGCATACGGCCTTCAAACAGAAGCGGGACATCTGCAAAGACAATGGCATGAGGATGATGCTTTTTTATCTTTTCCAGACGGGAGCGCCATGCCTCATAAACCCTGGGATGAATGATGTCGTTTAACTTCTGGAGCTTGTCCGGTTGATTGAATACGACTGCCGCCAGTTTATTGCGGTCGATATTTTGATCCGGCCGTAGAATCTCCCGGCCAAAATAATTAACGACATCCTGCCAGGCCGGCCAATCAGGTTTCTGCACCTCGTGGGCCAGTTTGTCAAAATCAATCAGATGACCGCCCAGACGGACAAACATTTGCGCCACGGTCGATTTTCCACAGGCGATACCACCCGTCAAACCTACATTCAGCATGAGTTACTTCTTGTTGAGTTCATAGATGATTCTCAGACCGTCCAGCGTGAGCATCTCATCAATTTTATCAATGCTCTTTGCTTCCTCGGCAACGATCCGCGCCAATCCTCCCGTGGCAATGACAAACGGTTTGGTTTTGGTTTCCGCCTTCATCCGGTTCACGATCCCGTCCACCAACCCGGCATATCCAAACATGATCCCCGCCTGTATTGCACTGACCGTATCTTTGGTGATAATCGTTTTGGGTTTGCTGAATTCAACACGCGGCAGCTTGGACGCACGGGCAAACAGGGCCTCGCTGGAAATCACAATACCCGGCGCGATGCACCCTCCCATGTATTCCCCTTTGGGGGAAACATAATCAAAAGTTGTCGCTGTGCCAAAATCAACGATGATGGATTCCTTTTGATACTTTTTGAATGCGGCCACCGCATTGACAATACGGTCCGCCCCAACTTCCCTGGGATTATCATAAAAGATCGGCATGCCCGTCTTGATCCCGGGGCCTACGATTAGCGGTTTGATGTTAAAATACTTGACGCAGAGAGGCTCCAGGATATTGAGCATCGGTGGCACAACACAGGAAATGATAATAGCGTTCACGGCTTTCATTTCCTTGGCCTTCATTCGGCTGGACTGGTATAAATTGTAAATCAGGACACCGTACTCATCGATGGTATGATCAATTTCCGTTCGTATCCGCCAGTCATGTAGCAGCTGTTCTCCGTCAAAAAGTCCCACCACCGTGTTCGTATTGCCTACATCAATTACCAGCAGCATAAGTATTCACCTCTTTTAGAATGGTCGCGTCCCCCGCCGAAACCGACATTTTTTGATTATTCGCGGTCAGAAGAATCAGAGAACCATCTTCATCCAGGCCCACCGCTTTTCCGCTAACCGCTTCGTTGTGGAAAACAATCGAAACGGTTTTATCGATCATCTCTGACCGGTTTAGCCATCTTTCCCTGACCGAGGCAAATCCGTTTTGGATGAGTTCTCTATACCATTTTGTCATATTTTCATAGAGGCGAATTATCAATTCAGGACGTGATATTTCCCGGCCTGCCTCAATCGCCAGGGCAGTGGCAATCTCCTGAATATCCTGAGGAAACTGTTCACGGGTCAGGTTAACATTGACACCAATGCCCACAACAACAAAGTCAACCGCCTGTCCCGACATTTTCATCTGGGCCAGAATACCGCAAACCTTTTTCCCGCCGATCAGGACATCATTGGGCCATTTGATCCATGCTTTGCCCGGACAGAACTCATTGAGTGTTTCCGCCGCCGCTACGCCGGCGGCTATGGGAATCTGCGTCGCCTGCATCCTTCCGGCAAGTGGCCTTAAAATCATGGACGTGTAAATATTGGCTCCTGCCGGTGAATACCAAACGCGCTGCATCCTGCCTTTCCCTGAAGTCTGACTTTCGGCAATGAGCACCGTCCCTTCGGGCGCGCCTTCTTCACCTAAGCGAAATGCTTCATCATTGGTCGAACCAATTTCATCATAATAATAGAGACGATGGCCGATCATTTTACCGGCAAGTTGTTTTCTCAGGGATTCTGCATTCAGACTTGTCATGTTTTGCGGGGTGAAACAATATCAACGATTTAAATTTATGGTTAAGGAACACAAACCTTGAACCTTGCCCCTTCGGTCGCTGAGCCTGTCGAAGCGGTCCTTGCCCCTTTCACCTTGCACCTTCTATCTCCCCTTCACTTTCAATGAAATATCCGCTGCCCGGACGGAATGGGTCAGTTCTCCCACAGAAATAAGATCGACACCGGTTGCGGCGATTTGGGCAACACTTCCAAGATTGACATTGCCTGAAGCTTCCAGAAGTGCTCGGCCGGCCACAAAATCAACCGCTTTTTTCATGGCATCAACCGTCATATTGTCCACCATGATGATATCCGCTCTGCATTTGAGGGCTTCTTTGACTTCCAGGATATTTTTCGTCTCCACTTCAATTTTCAGATGATGGGAAAGACGTGTTCTCTGGGCGTGCACAGCTGCGGTAATACCACCCGCGGCTTCGATGTGATTGTCTTTAATCAGAACCCCATCGTAAAGTCCTGTGCGGTGGTTCGTTCCACCGCCGATCCTAACCGCCATTTTATCCAGTACCCGCAGTCCAGGAACGGTCTTGCGGGTATCGAGTATTTTTGCTTTTGTTTTTCGTACGGTTTCCACATACTTTGCGGTTAATGTCGCAATGCCGCTCATGCGCTGAAGCAGATTCAGAGCGACACGTTCCGCCTGCAGGATGCCGGACAGGCTTCCCTTAACTTCGGCAATGATGTCGCCTTTCTTTGCCTTGTTTCCGTCGCTGATTATCTTTTTGACGCGAATGTCCTTGTCCACAGCGTGAAACACGGCTTCAAAGACTTCCAATCCGGCAATGACAAAATCACCCTTGGCCATCGCCTGCGCCCTGCCCTTCTTTTTCGGCGAAACGGTGGCCCCTGTGGTGATATCGCCTGTACCGATATCTTCGGCAAGCGCAGCTTCAATAATTTTTTTTATTTGCAGCGAAACCATCTGTTGTCTCCTAAAAAATGCGAGCAGGTCATTGCGAACGAAGTGAAGCAATCTCATGGTTTTAGATTGCCACGCCGACTGAAAGTCGGCTCGCAATGACAAAGCTATCACATGGAAATTTCCTGCAGTTTTTTCAGCGCACCCTCCAGAGCTGAATATTTTTTCTGGAATTCCTTCATTTTTGCCTCTTCCTTGCTGATCACTTCGGGTGCCGCTTTGGCACGGAAATCGCTGTTGGCCAGTTTTCTTGAACTCTGTTCCAGATCCTTCGATACTTTCGCCAGTTCTTTCCCCAGCCTTGTTTTTTCCGCGGCAATATCCACAATGCCGGCAAGCGGCACAAATATCTTTATTGATCCGACTACACCGGTCGCCACTCCCCTGGGCTCAACCAGATTAACTTCCACACTCAAAGATTCAAGGTTGGACAGATTTAAAATATACCCTCCACCGTCTTCGATGGACTTTTTAGTCTGTTCATCCGGCGCAGATATGAAAACTTTCAGTTTGAGTGAGGGCGGAATCCGCATCTCACCGCGAATATTGCGTATCGAGGTGATGATTTCCATCAGCATTTCCATCTCCTGCCGGGCAGCTCCGTCTTCCTGCACGTCGCTTGTTTCGGGAAACCGGCTGATCATGATGGAATGCTCATCACTGTTGTGCAGCGCCTGCCAAAGTTCCTCGGTCACAAAGGGCATGAAGGGGTGCAAAAGCTGAAGCATGATTGCAAACACCTCTTTCATAGTCCGTTGTGTCACATGCTTCTGTCCGGCGCTGATTTTACCGTAAAGCGCCGGCTTGCTGATTTCCAGGTACCAATCGCAGTATTCATGCCAGATGAAGTTGTAAATGGCGGCAGCGGCATCGTTAAAGCGGTACTCGTCAAGACTGCGGGTGACCGCGGCGACCGTTTCGTTTAATTTCGTTCTGATCCATTTTTCCGGCAGCGAATCCGGAGCGTCCACATGCGCAGACTCATCGTAATCCGCCAGATTGCCGAGCGTCAGTTTGGCAGCGTTCCAAATTTTGTTGACAAAAAATTTATATCCTTCGATACGCTCCGGGGACATGCGCACGTCGCGCCCCTGGGCGGTGTATGCAGACAGTGTAAAACGAAACGCGTCCGTGCCATACTGATCAATCATCACCAGCGGATCAATACTATTGCCCTTGGACTTGCTCATTTTTTCGCCTTTTTCATCACGGACCAGCGCGTGAAGATAAACATCTTTAAACGGCACGTCTTTCATGACGTAAATTCCCATCATCATCATCCGCGCCACCCAGAAAAACAGAATATCAAAACCGGTGATGAGCAGGGAAGTCGGATAGAAAGTCTTCAGTGCCGGTGTTCTTTCAGGCCAGCCCAGCGTGGTGAACGGCCATAACGAGGAACTGAACCAGGTGTCCAGCACATCTTCGTCCTGTTTCAGGGAAGCAGAGCCGCAGTCAGGACATGCATCAGGGTCCGTCACGGAAACAATCACTTTGCCGCAGCCACCGCAATACCACACGGGAATCCGGTGCCCCCACCATAATTGCCGTGAGATGCACCAGTCACGGATGTTGTTCATCCAGTCGAAATAAGTGGCCTCCCAGGATTCGGGAACAATTTTTGTTTTTTTCTTTGTAACGGCGGCGATCGCCTGCTTGGCCAGAGGCTTGATTTTGACAAACCACTGTTTGGAAACCATGGGCTCAATATCCGTCTTGCAGCGGTAGCACTGGCCGACGTTGTGAGCATATGGTTCGGTTCCGACCATGAAACCTTCCTTTTCCAAATCGGCAATCACGTTGCGGCGTGCCTCATAGCGGTCCTGTCCTCTGTATTTGCCGCCATGCTCGTTGATAATGCCCTGCCCGTCCATGATCGAAATGATCTCCAGATTATGGCGTCCGGCCATGGCAAAGTCGTTGGGATCGGAACCCGGCGTGATTTTTACTGCGCCGGAGCCGAAATCCATTGTCACATAATCATCGGCAATGATCGGTATTTGTTTGTTCATCAGCGGCAAAATGACGAATTTGCCGATTTTATCCTTGTAGCGCTCATCCGCCGGGTTTACGGCAACGGCAGTATCCCCCAGCATCGTCTCCGGTCTGGTGGTGGCAACGACAATTTCTCCACTGCCGTCGGCAAAAGGATAACGGATATTCCACAGGAAGCTCTGGTCCTGTTTAAATTCCACCTCCAGATCGGAGATAGCGGTATGACAGCGCGGACACCAGTTGACGATGTAGTCACCCTGGTAAATCATTCCTTCATCGTAGAGCCTTACAAATACCTCACGGACAGCCTTCGACAAACCTTCGTCCATGGTAAAACGTTCACGCTGCCAGTCACAGGAACAACCCAGCCTTTTGAGCTGATTGATAATCACTCCTCCGTATTTTTCTTTCCATTCCCAGACACGGGCAATGAATTTTTCCCGCCCCAAATCATGACGGGACAAACCTTCTTTCGTCAGCTGCTGTTCAACCACGTTTTGCGTCGCGATACCGGCATGGTCCATACCCGGCATCCACAGTGTGTTATACCCCTGCATCCTCTTGAAACGGATGATAACATCCTGAAGCGTGTTGTTGAGCGCATGCCCCATGTGCAGCATACCGGTGACATTGGGGGGTGGAATGACAATGGAGAAAGCGGGATTCTCACTGGTATCCCGCGCGTGAAAATAATTATTCTTCAGCCAGTACTCATATAATCTTTTTTCGGCCTCGGCCGGTTCAAACGCTTTGCCCAATTCTTTTGTCAACATGAACCATCTCCTGTTTCTAAATGCGCAAAGGGCTTGCGCCCTTTTTTTCTACTCCATATTTTCATGCCTGTCTTCCGTACGATTCCTGAACACCAAAATCAATCGTTTCTCCGCAGGCAGCACCACAAAATTTTTTACGCTGCTTTTATGCCCTGAAAATGCGTTACTTCTGAATATTCCTAATTTAAAACGCTTGGTATCATTATCTTCTGTGGGTGTTTAAGTCAAGTCAATATTCACATGGCATTGCTTCTTTCCGAACACGGACCGCATCATTGCACGGGCTCATTTGTCCGAATGGAAATCTTTATGTTCAGAAATGATTCCACGGTTTTTTGAATGGCTTGGTATTGATCGGGGGTAAACCATCGGATGGTTTTGTCTGCCAAAAACCACGTCATCTGCCTTTTTGCATACCTCCAGGTTTCCCGAACCACCAAATCAAGCGTGCGCTCCCGGTCGTTGATCCCGTGAATAAAATCCACAACCTGTTTATACCCCAGAGATTGCAGGGGCTTAATGTCCGGGCTGTAGCCCTGAGCCAGAAGCCCGCGCACCTCTTCAATCAGTCCTGCCTCCATCATTTTCGCAGATCTGAATGCGATTCTTTCTTTCAATTCCGCCCGTTCCACCGCAAGACCTATTTTACACACATCATACGGACAATCCGCAAACAAATGATTTCGCTGCATCTCAACGATGGACTGACCGCTCTGATCCAGCACTTCCAGCGCGCGGATGACCCGCACGGAGTCATTGACGTTGATGCGGCGAGCCGCCTGCGGGTCTCTTTGCTCCAACAGACCGTAGATGTATTGTCTGCCAAAGCGGTCGCGAAGGCCCTTATAATAATTACGGATGTTTTCATCGACCGGCGGTGTTTCTATCATTCCCTGCAGCAGCGCCCGGATATACAGTCCCGTTCCTCCAACCACGAAGACCGGTTTACCGGCATCGGCCAATCGGTCAATGACCGCCCTCGCCTGCCCGGCATAGATGGCTACGTTGAATTCTTCATCAGGATCCACAACGTCGATGAGATGATGGGGCACCCTGGCCCTTTCTTCGCGGGTTGGTTTTGCCGTTCCGATATTCAGATAACGGTAAACCTGCAGGGAATCGGCATTGACAATCTCACCTCCCACCGCTTCAGCCAGTTCAATGGCAAGACGGGTTTTCCCTGTCGCCGTGGGCGAGCAGATCACCACCAGCCTGGTCCGGTGTTTCTCACTTTCGTTTAAACATTCGTTCGATTTCATAGAGAGAAAATTGCACGCGGATGGGCCGTCCGTGAGGACAGGTTGAGTTGAAAGGAGTTTTCTCCAGATCACGGCACAGGGCAGCGACTTCCTGTGCTGACAAAACCGCATTAGCTTTAATCGCGGCACGACAGGCCAGCGATGCCAGGATCTTTTCCCTGCGCTCGGCAAACGACGCTTTTGTCTGTCCGTCACCCAGCTGATCGGCCAGGTCTGAAATGATTTCGTACGGCAATAATGCCGGCAGAGAAGCAGGCAGCGCCTTGACCACAATGGCATCGCGTCCGAATATTTCCAGATCCATCCCAATTTCAACCAGCATGGGCAGCGCTTCTTCAAAAAGACTGATTTGCGCGGGAGGCAGACTGACCACTTCCGGCATCAGAAGGGGCTGGCTAAGCGTTCTGTCCGCCGTTGCCGCCTTCAGGCGCTCCAGAATAATCCTTTCGTGCGCTGCATGCTGATCCACCAGCATCAATCCATCCTCGCTGCCAAAGACCAGGTACGTACCTGCGAACTGCCCTAGATAGTTTCGGTTGGCAAAAGAGATCCTCTCCCCCTCAAAATTTTCTTCAACCCGCAAGGGATCACCGACCGGAGTTCCCGCCCGTGCAAACAAATCGCTTTCGATGGCCTGACGCAGATTCTGACGGGAATAAACTTCCGGCGTACGCTCCTGGGAGGACGGATAATCTTTCGGTCTCCAGAATCCGGAAGCGGCGGAAGTTTTTTCGCGCGGTGCCAATCGGTAGGTCAAAGCATCGGATGGAATCTGCGAAACGGCGAGGCATTGTGCCACCGTCCGGGACACCAGATCATATATTTCCCGGGAATTCTTGAAGCGTACCTCCATCTTGGCCGGATGCACGTTGATGTCGACTTCTTCGCCGGGCATGTCCAGAAACAGAACAGCCGCGGGGTAGCGGCGCGGCTCGATCACCTGACGGTATGCGGCAAGCATCGCATGTGTCATGCTGTTGTCCCGGATAAAGCGCGAATTGACAAAAAGAAAAATGCTTTTGGAATTGGATTTCGTAAAATCCGGAGTTGAAATAAATCCTGCAAGCCGCACATTTCCGCTATTCCCTTTGATCTCCCGGCAATGAAAGGGGAAATCATTTCCCATCACCATGCCGATGCGATCGGAAATATGCCCGGCTACAGGTGCGGCAAAAACCTCTCTCTTGCCGGCAACGACTGTAAATTTTACATCCGGATGAGCCAGCGCTATGCGGACAACCGCATCTATGCATGCGGTCTGTTCGGTGGCTTCCGATTTAAGAAACTTCCTGCGTGCCGGCACATTGGCAAACAGTTCCGTCACCTGGATTTGCGTTCCGGACGGCAGGCCCGCCGGAGAAATTTCACATACAATGCCGGCCTCGGCCACTGCTTTTGTGCCCTCCAGGTCCTCCGGACGACGGGAAAGCACTTCAACACGCGCAATGGAAGCGATGCTGGCCATCGCTTCACCGCGGAAACCGAAAGAGTCAACACGATAGATATCATCCAGTTTTGAAATCTTGCTGGTGGCGTGGCGTTCAAAAACCAAAGCCATGTCCTCCCGTTCGATTCCGGAACCATTATCCACGACCCTGATCAATTCACATCCGCCCTGTAAAAGTTCAACACGGACATCCCGGGCTCCTGCGTCAATGGAATTTTCGACCAGTTCCTTGACAATCGATGCAGGCCTTTCCACCACTTCTCCGGCGGCAATCTGATTGGCTACCTCTTCAGACAAAACAACGATGCGTTTTGACAATGTCCATTCTCCGTTTAAAGAAAAAGCTGTGGCCACTGAAGCAACTGTGACCGCAGCTCCGTGTTTGCCGTGGCACAGTCCCGGCCTAATCCAGCACAATCATGATTCGGCAATTTTTCATAAAAGTCTTTTGCTCCAGGGCACCCTGAATCTTTTCCGCATCGGCATTGCTGATGATCAGATCGGATTCCCCCGGTCCTCCTGCTCTGATCGCCTTCACCCTTACCAGGCCAGCCGATGCGTGCTGGTCTCTTGTATAAACACACAGACCCTTCAATACACCGGCTTCAAACTCCTGTTTGAAAGCATCGGAGATTTCTGTGCCGTTTTCCGTGCGAATACCCGGCAGCATGGCAGGACGGGCGCCGACACCGCGGGCGTCAACCACCAGTCCAATGCAGGATGTCTTTTCAACCAGCGAAGCCGCACCGAACGGCTGACCTGAATTTTTTTGTTTCAAGACCTTCGGGACCACGATTTGCGACAAGTTCCCGTAAAGGGGGATTCTCAAGGTGACCTGCGCAGTATCATCGGATCTGTATTCCTGATCAGCAACCTGTGAACCCTGCATGAAACCTTCCAACTGTGTCTGCAGAATTTCATTGTCCTGGGCCAAATCCTTGATGGTATTTGATGAGTCAACCTGAACGAACATAGCCGTCTTCAGCAGATTCCGGCAGGCCTCCGCCCTGGCCGCCCGAAAAGCTGCCGGACGGGCTTCTACGATACCGGCATCCCTGTTTGGAGGGGCTCCGGCGCCAGCCGCTTCGATGTATCCTGCTGTCCAGTTCACCTGGCCTCTGCCGGTTTTTTCAACCCATTCAGACTCCGGAAGAGCATGCTGACAATAAGCGACATTTGTCCAGAATAATAAAAAACACATTCCCACCCAAAAAGTCATGGAAATGAATTTCGATTTCACGTTCTCCTCCCTAAAGGACACCATCTGAAGAAACCAACCATATTTGAAAACCTAATGGAAAGTAACAAAATATCCAACGGCTTGCAATAAAATTCCCGTCAAAAGCGCCCCGACAGTCTTTCAAGAGTTATGCTTGAAAGTCCTATGTTTATGTGATAGCTAATAGTGTTGATTCCTGCAGACCTTGCGATCGGACGGTTACACCTGCAGGACCATCCGTTTTCCAAAACGAATCGGGAAAAGGCCTGAACAAACAAGCAGGTTCGAGGTATCAACGCCATTCTTTTCAGAAGACAGGAGTAACAGGAAATGGACTACAAACAGACTTTAAATCTTCCGCAAACCGACTTTCCGATGAAAGCCAGCCTGGCTCAAAGAGAACCGGAAATGCTCAAAAAGTGGGAAGATATGAAAATTTACCAAAAAATTCGCCACAGCGCCAAAGGCAAGACACCCTATATTCTGCATGATGGTCCTCCTTACGCGAACGGCAACATTCACATGGGGACAGCTCTGAACAAAATCATCAAGGATATCGTCATCAAAGCGAAAAACATGACCGGCTTCGACGGCGTTTACGTGCCCGGTTGGGACTGCCATGGACTGCCTATCGAGCACCAGGTCGATAAAGAACTCGGTGGCAAAAAATCCGGCATGTCGCAGGTTGAAAAGCGACGTGCCTGCCGTGTTTATGCGGAAAAATACCTGGATATCCAGCGCGAACAATTCAAACGGCTGGGTGTTTTCGGCGAATGGGAAAATCCTTATCTCACCATGGCCTACCCTTACGAAGCGACAACGATAGAGGAATTCGGCAAACTCTATCTCAAGGGAAGTGTTTATAAAGGGAAAAAACCCGTTTACTGGTGCGCCACCTGTAAAACCGCGCTGGCGGAAGCTGAAGTGGAATACGCCGATCATCACACTCCTTCCATTTATGTGAAATTTGTCTTTGATTCGGATGTGAGCCAGATTCTGCCGAAACTTGCGGGACAAAAGGTTCACATGGTGATCTGGACCACGACACCGTGGACGATTCCCGCCAACCTGGCGATTGCCGTCAAGGATGATTTTATCTACACAGCGGTAAAAATCAGTGGCGAAGTCCTGATCGTGGCCAAAGACATGCTGGATTACTGCCTGGACGCTTTCGGCCATCGCGACACTCCCTATGAGATTCTCGATGAATTCAAAGGTGAAGTTCTGGAAGGCCAGAAATGCTGGCATCCGCTGGTGAAAAGGCACAGTCTGCTGATTCTGGCACCCTTTGTCACGCTGGAGGCGGGAACCGGAGCCGTACATATTGCTCCCGGACACGGACAGGAGGATTATGAAATCGGCCTTGAATACGGTCTGGACAATTACGCCCCCGTTGATGACGCGGGAATGTTCACAGAGGATGTCGAGCACTTTGCCGGGCAGTTTGTTTTCGACGCCAATGACAATGTCATCAAAAAGCTGGATGAAGTCGGCGCGCTGATGGGTCACGTTCCCATGCAGCATTCTTATCCGCACTGCTGGCGATGTAAGAAACCTATCATTTTCCGCTCCACCGAACAGTGGTTCATTTCGATGGAAAAAAACGATCTGCGCAAAAAGGCGCTGGCTGCTATCGATGAAGTACAGTGGATTCCCGCGTGGGGGCACGACCGGATCTACGGCATGGTGGAGAACCGTCCCGACTGGTGCATTTCGCGTCAGAGGCTTTGGGGTGTACCCATCACGGTATTTTACTGCGCCAAATGTAAAAATGAATTATTGACAAGGGAAATTCTCGATCATCTGGTGGCGCTGGTGGAAAAAAGCGGCGCGGATGTCTGGTTTGAAAAAGAACCGAAAGATCTCATGCCCAAACACACCGCCTGCCCGCACTGTCATGGAATAGAATTTACCAAAGAATTGAACATTCTGGATGTATGGTTTGACTCCGGTGTGAGCCACGCGGCGGTTCTGGAAAAACGTCCGGATTTAAGTTCGCCCTGCGATCTTTACCTGGAAGGCAACGATCAGCACCGCGGCTGGTTTCATTCTTCCCTTCTGGAATCTGTGGGAACACGCGGGCACGCGCCATATAAAAGTGTACTTACGCACGGTTTTGTCGTCGACGGAGACGGTAAAAAAATGTCCAAATCCATCGGCAATGTCATCAGTGCGGAAGACGCCGTTGCCCAATACGGCGCAGAAATTTTACGCCTGTGGGTGGCAGCGGAAGATTACACGGATGACATACGCATTTCCGACGTGATTCTCAAACGGTTAATGGAAGCCTACCGCCGCATCCGCAACACCAGCCGGTTTATCCTGGGCAACCTCTATGATTTCAACGTTGACGCAGACTCTGTCCCTTACGAAAGTATGACGGAAATGGACCGGTGGGCACTTCACCGCCTGCAGGAAGTGATCAGGCGCGTCAGGGAAGCCTATGAACGTCATCAGTTCCACGCGGCTTTCTACACCCTGTATAATTACTGCACGGTGGATCTAAGCGCGCTTTATCTGGATGTCCTGAAAGACAGGCTGTACACAAACAGGTCCGCCTCCACGGCGCGCCGTTCCGGACAGACCGTCATGTTCACCATCTTAACCGCCATGACCCGCCTGCTCGCGCCGATTCTGACCTTTACGGCAGAGGAAGTCTGGGCAGCCCTGCCGGGATGGCAGGAAAAGGAGGAAAGCGTTCATCTGGCACAGTTTCCGGAAGTCAACACCCGGTTCTTCAATGAAGAACTTGGCGAACGCTGGAGGGTCATGATTGACGCCAAGGCGGAAATCGCAAAAGCAATTGAGCAGGCCCGCAAGGAAAAAGTCATCGGTCATTCTCTGGACGCGCGCATTACCATCGCTGCACCGGATAAAATACGTGCTCTTTTTGAAACGCACCTGGAAGACCTTCGCGCTCTTCTGATTGTTTCGCAACTTCAGTTAGCGGATGTCCAGGACATTGCCAACCCGTACCAAAGTGAAGAAATCAAGGAGCTGGCCGTGGGCGTCGAAAAAGCAAGGGGCACAAAATGTGAACGCTGCTGGATTTATGAAGAGTCGGTCGGGATGAACGCCGAACACCCGACGGTCTGCGGACGCTGTATACCTAACTTGTAGGCTATTAGGCTGTAGACTGTAGGCAACTGGTGGCTATGGGAGTGTAAACATTTTGGCTATGATTATCTCGGCAACAACGGTTGTCATTCCCGCGCAGGCTGGAATCCAAGAAGATACTGCAGGCCGGATAACCTGGAAATCTGATAACCTTAAGATCAAGAGAGGTCACGCAAGATCACACGTCAAGTCCTGCATGAAGCCCTTTGATATATTTATTCGCCGAAGTAATTATTAAAAGTTGTAGTTACTGGTTGGCTGACAGCTTATCAGCCTGATTCTGACTTTTTGACTTTTAGATTAAGGATTATCGTTTTGAAAAAGAATCTTTTGATTTTTCTTCTTGGGGCGGCAGCCATCCTCGCTCTGGATCAGATTACAAAATCAGCCATCACCTCAAGGTTTGCTCTTCATGAAACCTATCCGGTCATCAGCGGATTTTTTAATCTCGTCTACGTAATGAATCCCGGCGCCGCTTTCGGGTTTCTGGCAGGAGCATCAGAAACATTCCGTTATATTTTCTTCACCGGAATCACGATTCTGGCCGCCGGACTGATCGTTTACTATCTGGCCAAAAGCAATCCCCGGAACCTGATGCTTGTGACTTCCCTCACCCTGATTTTTGGCGGCGCGGTCGGGAACCTGATCGACAGGCTGCGCTTCGGCGCCGTTGTTGATTTTCTGGATTTCTACATTGGAGGGGCGCACTGGCCGGCATTTAATGTGGCGGATTCCGCCATCACCATTGGAGCGGTTCTGATGATCTGGGAAATGATCCTGAACCGCGGGAAAAAAGAATCCGCCTCATCCTGAGTTCTTCATCTCAAGTGAAACTCCCCGCGGCAAGCCGCGGGGCATCTTTAACTGCAAGGAGGGGGATTGCATCCCCCTTACCCCTGCACCGCATTCATCCCCACCATTAATGGTGGGGTATTCTGCAGGAGTTTCATAAAATTTTAATCACTTTACTCTGTCTGCCTTTTTGAATTTGTAAATAATTCCGACATTCTTGCGTTTCACAGATTTAAGTACAAATGTCTTCCCGGTGGGGGCCTTACGGCAGGCAATAGGTTATAGGAGCCTTACGGCAGGTAATAGG
>MWDG01000021.1 GCA_002070455.1 Deltaproteobacteria bacterium ADurb.Bin151 | reverse complement strand
CACCTCCATCCAGGTAACTTAGCAACCGGACAGTTTATGTGCTACAAAACCGGACAAATCATTTGCTTCTTACACAAATCAATAAAAGACTTGACTGAAAAAGGCTGAAAAACCATAATTGACCTGCGCCCTTTTTGTGCAATCCACCTCTGATGCCGGGACGTGATTAGGTAAAATCGGAGTTCTTCAGCCCTGGCATGCAGATTTTGACGGTGCGCCAAAGGAATCACCATTATCATACGCTAACAGGAGCATATATGAACAACAGTCTCATTTTTCACGAAACACCCGACCTCGTTCATCCTTATATTCTGATTAGTTACCGTGGGTGGCTGAATGCCGGTGAGATCGGGACCGGAAGCATAGATTTCCTGCGCCGTAAACTCAATGCCGGTAAATTTGCGTCCATTGACACCCGCAATTTTTACATCTGGCAGGTTCCGGGTTTTGATCCGGCGCAGATCATGCGGCCACATGCGGTTGTTGAAAAAGGTCTAGTCAAGTCTCTGGATGAACCCGCTAACGAATTTTTTTTCTGGAAGAGCAATGCCCAAAACGATCTGATTCTTTTTACGGGCTATGAACCGAACCTGGCATGGCCGGAGTTCACATCGGCAATTTTGAGTGTTGCCAAACGCTATAAGGCCCGTCGGATTTATACGTTGGGCGGTGTTTATGACCAGGTTCCTCATACCCGGGCAACAAGCATCTATGCCGTGCTGAGTCTTCCAGAGATGAAACACGAGTTTCAATCATTTCCGCTTTTGAATTACACGGGGCCGTGCAGCTTTTCAACGCTGCTGGTGAATCATGCCGGAAAAGAAAACATTGAAGCGGCCAGCATTGTAGCCAGGGTTCCGCAGTATATTGAGACCTTCAATGAAAAAATCGCCTGCGAGCTTCTGGAAAAGGTGTTTTCCCATACTTCGCTCCATATCGATTTAAGTGATCTTAAAAAGACCGGGGATGCCGTGAACGAAATAATGGACAAGGACTTTCTGCATAATAAAACCGCCCTGGCACAACTACGTAAACTGGAAAAAAGATACGATGAAGCTTTGCGTCAGGGCTACGGATACAAGGAAGTGAGCGTCGACGAGCTGATGCAGGAAATGCTAAACGCGAAAAAAGACGGCAAAAAACCGCACTGACAGTGATTGTACGATTAACGGTTTATTTCCTTCTGGATTGAGTGTTGGTGATAAAAATCGTAGGATTTTTTGTGCCATATCATACTGTTCTCTGAGGATTCATGCATCAGGAAATGTGGATGTGCTTTTAATCATCAGCATTGGGCATCCATCCTGCAACGGTCGCCTTTCAAATCATTTATTCCGGATACCGGTCTTTGCTGGTATGATTTGATAAATTATCCCCGCAATGGTACGGCAGGCTGTTGTGTTTAATTGTATGATATTATTTGATAATTGGCGGAAGTGCATGGGAATCGAAAACTTACGCCACTATTTATTATCAATATAATCAAATAAATACAAGCAGCTTTTTTCAATTGTTCTTGCTATGTTCTTGCTGTCGTGTTCTTATGGCAATGACTTTGCCCTGGATCCTCCGCTTTGCTTCCAGCTTGATGTCGGTATATTTCATGACGGAATCACGCCTGGCGTGATCGGTCAACATCTGTAGTTCATCCACCGAACCACCATGCTCATTAACAAACGCCGTACAAGAGCTGTGTTTAAGGCCTGCATACATATTTATTGTCTCGCCGCATTTTTTGGCGGCATTATTCCAAAGATCCACCAGGAAATCATGCTGGTATCTTTTCCCCTCCAACCGGCTCGTTTCATGAGTGAAAAAATAGTCCCCGAAACTTTTATGAAGTTTATCCATCCACGGCTTAAAATCCGGATGACAAGGGATATAATGAATATGGTGCGTCTTGGTATGTGGGACGATTTTCTTATTAGAAAAACTGCGGCGAATGGTAAAGCTATCATTTTCTTTATTGTAGTCTATTTTGTACAATGCAAGTGCCTCAGAAGGCCTTCTGAAATGATACTTCAGCCACCAAAAGATTGGTTGATGCTGGATCGGTATGGCTTGAATAACTGCTATCTGACGGGCCTCGGAAATTGCTTTGATCACAGTGGGCTCAATCTGATATTTTTTCTTTTCAGGAAACTCCGGGACATGGAGAATTTTGCCTGACCTGGCCGCCGATTTCAAGGCAGCATGGAGGCAGTAAAGCACATTGAGTTTACCCTTGCCGTCACGTTTTATATCATTCAGAAGGCTGCAGAGTGTGTCATACTGAATTTCATGCAGCATGACCTGATGGGTTTCAAACCACGGTTTGAGATGGTTCTTGATAGAATTTTGATAATCCTTCTGAGTGGCCGGGGAAAGATGGGTTTCTTTCTTTAACCATTCTTCCAGAAAAGGTATCACGTCAACTGCTTGATATAGAAATTTTTCGATGCGGAATACGCCGTTTTCCTCATCAGACCGCATGACGGATAGTAACCGTTCAGCCATGCTTCTGTCCCGGCAAATGATCCCCTTATATTTGTTGATCTTGTATTGTTTTTTCCCGATATACCACGAAACGAAATAATGGCCGCCCTCGCCAATTTTGCGAAAACCAATGGATCCTTTCATCGAAACACCACCTCCCAGGTGGAACGATGATATGTTTATCGCACAATTTTTTGTCAAGTTCTTTTCCTCAATACATTAAAAACATTTTACCCAAGAAAGTTGTCCAACTTGTCCTACATGTCCTCAATTTCAAAGTTATCAATAGCTTGGGTTGTCGGATTCGTAATCCTACAAGTCCTACAAGTCCTACATGCCCATTCATTCATCTTTTTCAATCTCCATATCTAAAGGACTTGTAGGACTTGTCCCATACACTTGTCCATTTCTTCAACTTCCTGATATTCGGTAGTTTGTGGACATGTAGGACTAATTGGACAACTTTCAAGGAATGAAATTAATGCCGAGTCCCAGACCAAACAATGGACGCCAGGCCTTCCGTTTGCTTTGTGTTTTTCAGGGGTAGTTGTCAGACAACATTTTCGGAGAAGCACCCCCATTAAATGAGGGCTGCTGACTTTTAAATTGGGAGGACAGTTTTCGTTGTATTTTTCCTGAATGAGGCCGATTGCTAACATTTCATTGTCCACATCAATTTCCAGCGATCTCAGCGTCTTTGCCAAATGGACGACCTGCGGTGTGCGATCAACAACATGTGGGAGCTGAAATTCTATTGCCTGCATAGCATAGATAATGTGGCCAAGATAAAACTCACAGACTTTGATCCCTTTGCGAACATCGTCGACGGACAGTATGGACAAAGGCTCTTTCCCCTGATAAAAGATGTCCATAAGATACAGGGCGCCGCTCCATTTCAGCACATACCCCACAAGCTTGGGGATGAATCCTCTGACAGACTCGGAAAAATCATCCTTTGCCATATGAAGATTGTTCCGCCAGTTAATGAAGGCTTCGAGTGCATCCTCGTCCAGCTTAAGGTCAAGTTTATTGCCTGCCTGATACATCCGATCAGCCCATTCCATGGCATTCCGAAGCATGCCTTCCCAGGCGTTTTGATCAGATATGGTCCACGTTTCAGCTGTTAAGGGATAAAACCCATCTCCCTCATACGTTGGCAGAAATCTGCATATCGTTCCATCGCGGAGATATAGACGGTCATTTTGGCCAAATATTTTTTTCCACACATCCGGCTGTATGCCTCCAAAGATAGAGATTCTGCAGTCTGAAATTGTAAAAGATTCTCTGGCCCTCACTACCCTTGCGGGCCTCCCATCAAAAATACACAGCCAGGACTCGCGGTCGGTTCCTTTCTGTTTGTATTCGTTTTGGCCGGCGATGAACGCAGAGATTTCATCAAGAATACATACTTTGCCTCCATGGCCAGTGTTGTCCGATCTCAATCCTTCCATCGTAAGATCCGTCACGAAATATCCCCTGGCCTGCGGCGGTGGGTTCCCGCATTCCTCACTTTTCTGTGTGTCCCGTTGTTCTTTCCCCGCATTGTAATCTTTCTCAGCCTGCTGCTGCGCCTCATACAGCACATTACACAGCATCCGGGCCGGCGGAGTTTTCCCAGCTCCTGTAGGTCGGATATCGACGAACCAGAAAATGAGAGGTTCCTTCCATGAACTTTTGGGTGAAACAGAAACTGTGGACCCTATTAAACTGGCAAAAATCGCAGCGGCGGTTCCTGGAAGGCTCGTAGGGGATGTCGCACAGGATTTTGCAAGAAGCTTTAGGCTAATCGATATTTGGTCCGGCAGGACCTCCCAGGGAAAATCCGTCCTTGGGTATTGCTTCTTAACCGCTGCAAATCTGTCCTCTGCTTTACCAATATTTGAAAATTTTTCCCTTGCCCGAAGGATCTCTTCCTGAATCCATTTATCGCGGCCAGAGCTTTTCTCATGATATTTGGCACCAATTCCTTGGGGATGTTCCGAAAAAATCCTGGCGATTTCTTTGTCGCTTACACGGGCCTTGAGGAGACTCGTAATAACAGACATTACAGCTTCGGACCGCTGTCCCCGGGGCATGCCTTCTTTTATTAATTTTTTTAATCCTATCGGTATCTGCAATAAATCCACATCAATTTTGCTATTTAAGGACACGGATCTAATATGCTGGGGGTGTGAAGGTTCTTCACTTAACAGGTTGTCGAAATCCTCTCGTTCGTAACGAAGACCACTATCTTCTAATATTTCAACCGGCACGGGTTCTTTTTTATGGTTGAAGGTGCCGGGCAGACGAAGGATGCGGCACAGGTCGGATGTGTTGTCCAGTTTCCATCCCTTTTCACGTCCGCGGCAAATGATTAAGTTCTGAAACCGTGAAGATAATTCCTTTACCGATTGACGGTCCTCTGGCCTTTCGAAATAAAGAGGGTTTTTGAACAGCCAATACACGTGAAATCCCCCACCGGACCAGATTATAAAGGTCGGAGGCATGTTGAGATCCCTTACCAGCGCCAGTGCCTCATCTCTATCGGGTAGTTCTGAAGCGTTATGCGTTCCTTCCATGCAATCTATATCGAACCAGAGGCCTGGGACTGCAATCACGTCGTTTTCCGTACCCCTTCCTTTTTCCGGTCGGCCATTAAAGAGTCCCAGGCAGTAATATAGATCTTCAGATGCAGCCCTTTTGGTGAAAGCATTGACTGCTTCCATCAGAGAACTTATGTCACGGAAGATTGGGGAAAGTCCGCGTTTGCTTTTTGACACAAGTGAGAAAACTCCTTTTTCAGCTCCTGCCCATAGTTGGGAAAGGAAATGTCCGGCTTGTTCAGTTTTAGATCTTAAAACATCATCCATCAATATAGCTCCTTTAGTCTTTTCCCCCGTCACTTTATCCGTCCCTGTTACGGAAGGAGATTACGGACAAAAAAAACCATGAACGACCCGTTGAGGTCTTTTCATGGCTAACTGGCTACGGCTGGCTAACTGGCTCTGGCTGGCTTGCCCAATTTTTTTATTTTCTAAATGCTTCTGTTATTGCATCATATATTTACCATTCTTGGTTCGTATGAGTGGCCTGATTTGTTGCCCGGTTGAGCTAACAATGACTATGTTGGCAATTTTCCTTTCGGAGGATACGTATGCATAGGGACCGGCAATTTGAATGTTGGGGATTTCATCCTCCAGAATACAATTATTATTTTTTTCATTTTTCATGGCTCCTCCTCATGTATATGTTCTCTCATATTCATCATTACGTTAGCCCGTGAAATTATCTATGCCCCCGTGTCGCAATTTTCTTTGAAGTTGCAACACTTATCTCCACTGGTTGCTCTCCTGCTTTTCAGTCGCTCTCTTGGGTTTTTTTGCCATCTCCCCGTACAAAGATATTAATTTCAAACTCAGGAACGATCGCCGCTAGTTTTTGTGGATCTATGGGCGCTCCAATCACTTTTTGCAGTTCATCAACTCTAACATAAAATCCGCCGGATATGGGGCTGCCTACACTTCCGAAGGTGTAATGGAGCGTTGTCGGTTCATATCCAATGACTTCACCCTTATCGTTTCTGATTGCCTTCGTGATCGTCTGATCGTATTTTGCCTTAATATTCACTTGCTTTTTCTCCCTTCTTTCAATAGTTTTAAGTCTCGCGACCGCTCAGCGGGCGCTCTACGTTCACCACAGTTCCTCCTTGACTGTGGTGCATTTTTCGGGTATATAATACCGCATGACGGTACTGATGTCAACAGAAATCTTTCTGTCTTAAAGGTTTTTTATGAAATATGTGAGGCAAAGATTGTCATTGCTAAGGGAAGCACTTGGATTAACGCAAGCCCAGGTTGCTCAATCATTAAATATATCAAGAGAATATATATCAAAGATAGAAAAATCCGATGATTCCGTTGCACAAAAAATAAATCCTATTATAAAAAAAGAAATATTTAAAGTTCTGGGAACAACGGAAGAATGGCTTTTTCATGGCTTAGGGTTCACATACCACCCCAAGAATCACATGGATTATATAAATTTTTACATTAGGCAGCTAAAAAATGTTGATAAAATTATATTTGTCAATAATTTTAATATTTTGGCGGGTTACTGTTTTGTAAGTGCAAATTATAGCGTATCAATGAGTAAAAAAATTTATGATACGAACATGTCGGTAGATGTGAAAAAACTATATGAGGACATCATCGGATTATACGCTTATAAACAGGTGATTGACTTTACGGCGATCCGAAAGAATGAAGAACAAAATTTTGAGATTTTAGTTGCAGAATATAAAGACGATGACGAGTCATTTAAAAAGAAAAACTTTGATGAAATAATGAACATTGCTAAACTAAAGAATTTTCTAGCTGACCAACAAGGAGTAATTAATCAAGTCGAATATGATTTGTTGAGGTCTTTTGATTTCCAACCAACAAAAAACGAATTATTTCTTTTTGAAAAAATCAGACAAACAAATTTTGATATCTTTGAGTTAATGAAATATATCGATTCTCCCACACCGAAAGGTGATTCTTTGAAAAATGTTATCGAGAAGATGACCATTAAAGAATTGAAAGAGTTAAGCAAAGAAGTAAACAAAGAAATAAAACAAAAAATTGCCGTGAAAAAAGCACTTAAAGAATTAGAGTCAAAAGCCCCTAAATGGTTTTAGATGGAGAATATCAATAAAAATGGTCAAAAAGATGTGAATAAGTTTTCCGCAATCCTCAACTTCCTAAGTTCTGAAGTTATTGCCCTGAGCGGTAGGATACCATTAAAGTTTATTGAACCCGATGCCGGCGTTACATCAAAACGCAATGTCCGCTTTCAAAAATAGCAGCCCGATACCAACATTAGTCCAATATAAAAGGAGAGATTAAAGATGGAACAGACCCTTCGCAATTTTTCTGGAACCTTACCGTTGAGAAACCTAATACGAATCATAGGAACAGTTGCGCTGCTTCTGCTGATCGCCACACCAGCATTTTCTCAAGGTGCCGGTATCGAGTGGGACACTCTTAACGAGGAGGTTATGTCGCTTATTCAAAAAGGGCAATATGACCGTGGCGTAGTTGTTGCGAAAAAAGCGTTGGACATCGCAGAGAAAAGCGTCGGGAAAAATCATCCCACTGTGGCCACGAGCCTGAACAACCTCGCGGTGCTGTATGAAAAACAGGGGCAGTATGCTCCGGCTGAGTCGCTTTACAAGCGTTCGCTGGCGATCCGGGAGAAGGCCCTTGGCCCCAATCATCCCGACGTGGCCCAGAGCCTGAACAACCTCGCACAGCTATACGACACCCAAGGGCAGTATGCACAGGCCGAGCCGCTCTACAAGCGCTCGCTGGCGATCGCGGAAAAGGCCCTCGGCCCCAACCATCCCACTGTGGCCACGAGCCTGAACAACCTTGCGGCGCTGTATAAAGCACAAGGGCAGTATGCACAGGCCGAGCCGCTCTACAAGCGCTCGCTGGCGATCTTAGAGAAGGCCCTAGGCCCCAACCATCCCGCTGTGGCCACGAGCCTGAACAACCTTGCGGATCTTTACGGCACCCAAGAGCAGTACACCCAGGCCGAGCCGCTTTACAAGCGCTCGCTGGCGATCGACGAGAATGCCCTCGGCTCCAATCATCCCGCCGTGGCCATGGACCTGAATAACCTTGCAGCGCTGTATGACAGCCAAGGGCAGTACACCCAGGCCGAGCCGCTCTACAAGCGCTCGCTGGCGATCTTAGAGAAGGCCCTCGGCCCCAACCATCCCGCCGTGGCCACTTGCCTTGAGAACATGGCGGATCTTTACAGAAAGACCGGACGAGCAAGCCAGGCGGAGGAACTCGAAAGTCGAGCCAAAGCTATCCGTGCAATCAGACGATGATGTGTGCAATGACTAAATGGAATAGAATATATAGTTTTGTGGAGTGAGACAGAAGAATTACCAACAAAATTTTGCCCATTTTAGAAAACGTCATACGCACGATCAAGGTGTTGGTCATCGCACTGAACATTTTGCCTTTGTTAATAAAACTTTCACAAGTAAAGCAGACGGTAAGGTTTTCGAGCAAAGTAGAGGTTGTCTAGTTGTTCAAGAGGAGGGGGCTACACGCCGCCAATTAACTTCCGAGATGTGGCCTCAATTGGAGACTTTGATGTTGCCCAAACATGGAAAGATTGAATGTCGTCTCTGCTTCAGCGTCTCTGATGGCAACGTGCGAAAACCTAATGCCAACTGGAAAATGGTCAACGATCCTGGTGCGTGGGGTGGCGGTCTCAACCCTCATTATTTGGTTCTTGGCTTCTCTAAGGGTGAGACACAAGCAGGGATTTATGAGTCTGGCCGTTTCGAGGATATTGCCTTTGCAGGAATGCGACCGCGCTTAACTGAGGCATTGCGCGCCATGGGTATTCTATCAGCCGAGGAAACATCGGACGCAAAAATAAATGATGCAAACTCCAACATTGCATTTGGATCGCTCATCCGATGCAGCGTATCACGCATTGACAGTAAGGCATTGGCTAAAACTGGTCGAGCCGTTTACGCGTGCACCGGTCCCCTGATCATTAAGTCGTTCAAGGAAATCCCAGAAGTTATTAGCAATTGTACAAGGGGGTTCCTCTCAGATCTGCCTCGGTCAATAAAAGCTGTATTCTTCCTTGGAAATGCGGACTTGTATGTGGTGAGCTGTCAATCGGTCTTACGAAGCCTGTTCCCGACGGGATTCCAACAAATCAATCCGATGGCCGTCGCGGCGGATGGACGGATTTGGATTCACATTGCCCATCCATCCGGGCTCAATGGCCACTTTAAAAATTGGCTGAAGGATGACCACGGTCCGGGCATCAAGCGGGTGCAGGCCAAGGAGGCTTCACTTGAGGCCTAATCATTCATTCACGCCGACGTTACACAAACTGAAGCCAAAAAAATCATCGGACATCCATGATAAGAAAAGTCAAGAGGGATAGGAAGATTTCCCTCTGTCAGCCCGGATGTAGCCGTTGATTAAATTCTTGTTTGATTAAGTTCGCTTCGCTGGTGAAGAAAGATAAAGACAGTAAAGGGTAGTCGGTAAACATCCTAACAGAATCACTGTAATTTATCCTGCATAGTAAATTCACGATTTTAAACGTTTATCATTGACATGCCAGTGTGTTTTTCCTATAGTTGCCGCATCATAAGTAAGTTCTCATCGAATATGGTGTCTGTACTAGTATATTTTGCGTTGCCGAAGGTGAAGAAGTGAACGTGGAAAACCTCTTTTTTGAAAAGCCGATTCTGAATTCCCCATATGAATATCCTTCTCGACACTGGGAACTTGATGCCCAGGGCCAGCCAACTCAACAAATAATTGAAAAGCGTCGTCGCGCCGAGTTTATTACCCCTATTCCAAAACCTAAAAAGCGCAAAACCACGAATGTCCAACAAGATATTGTTTTCGACGAGGGGAAAGGATTATCTACCCAGGCACAAAAGTATGATCCTACGCCAGTAATCAACGATTTGCGTTATCACGTGGACAAATGGCGGAGCATTCCTAACCCTAATAATTGGAGAGTGACGCCGGAAACAGCGCGATTGCTTCAGCATTGGCGTCATCACCAGTTTAGTACCTTTAGGCCTTTTTTTTGTCAGATAGAAGCATTAGAGGCCGCCATCTGGCTGACGGAAGTTGCACCCCATGAAAAAGCCGGTAAAGATTTCCTTACTCACTTGGCTAATGCCAACAACGAAGCCAATCCAAACTTGATGCGTCTGGCGCTGAAATTGGCCACAGGAACAGGCAAAACCACAGTAATGGCCATGCTGATTATCTGGCAGACCATTAATGCCGTGCGTCGTCCCAACAGCAAAAAATTTACTCGCGGCTTTCTGGTGGTCACTCCCGGCATAACTATTAAAGACCGTCTCCGTGTGCTTCAACCCAATGATCCTGATAGTTACTATAAGAGCCGCGAACTTGTGCCGAGCGATATGCTACACGATCTGGAAAAAGCCAAGATTGTGGTTACCAATTATCATGCTTTCAAACTTCGTGAACGCATGGATCTGTCCAAAGGGGGACGATCCTTGCTTCAGGGCAGAGGCGGGGAAGAAATAAAGACACTTGAAACCGAAGGCCAGATGATTCAGCGTGTCATGCCAGAACTAATGGGCATGAAAAACATTTTAGCTATCAATGACGAAGCGCACCATTGCTACCGGGCAAAACCAGATCAAGACGAAGATGAAGAAGAACTCAAGGGCGATGACAGAAAAGAAGCCGAAAAGAATAATAAAGCGGCGAGTCTCTGGATAACTGGCCTTGAAAGCATCAATCGCAATATCGGTCTGACGCAGGTAATCGATTTATCTGCCACGCCATTCTTTCTTCGAGGATCGGGCTATGCTGAAGGAACACTTTTTCCATGGACAATGAGCGATTTTTCATTAATGGATGCGATTGAATGCGGTATCGTCAAATTGCCGCGCGTACCCGTGGCGGATAACATTCCCGGCGGTGAGATGCCGATGTTTCGCAACCTCTGGGAGAACATCCGCAAGGATATGCCAAAAAAAGGTCGTGGAAAGTCAGCAGGACTCGACCCACAAAAACTGCCCACGCGCCTTCAAACAGCAATGGAGGCCCTTTACGGACACTACGAAAAAACATATCACCTGTGGGAAAAAAGCGGCATGAAATTGCCGCCGTGTTTTATCGTTGTCTGCCAGAATACGGCCATTTCAAAGTTAGTGTACGACTACATGTCCGGTTATGAACATCCTCCCCGTGAGGATGGTGTCACACCTCCCCCTTTTTTAGGTAAATTCAATTTATTTTCAAACTATGACGAATACGGTAATCCGATTGCTAGACCGCGCACATTGCTGATTGACAGTGAACAACTAGAATCAGGCGACGCCCTTGACGATAATTTCCGTACCATGGCAGCCACTGAAATCGACCGGTTCCGCCGGGAAATCATTGAACGTACCGGCAACCGCAGCGATGCAGAAAAACTCACCGATCAGGATTTACTACGTGAAGTTATGAACACGGTTGGTAAAAGAGATCACCTGGGCGAATCGATTCGGTGTGTTGTGTCTGTATCCATGCTAACGGAAGGTTGGGACGCCAACACGGTTACACATGTTTTAGGCGTTCGCGCTTTCAGTACCCAGCTTTTGTGTGAGCAAGTCATTGGCCGCGCCCTGCGCCGTCAATCGTATGATCTTAATGAAGACAATTTATTCAATGTGGAATATGCTGACGTACTGGGCATACCTTTCGACTTTACCGCCAAACCGGTTGTAGCACCACCGCAACCGCCGCGTGAAACCATCAGGGTCAAAGCCATGCGTCCTGAGCGCGACCACCTGGAAATCAAATTTCCTTGTGTGGTGGGTTATCGTGTAGAACTGCCGAAGGAAAAACTAACCGCCAAATTCAACAATGACTCTGTCCTGGAGTTGACCCCCGATCTTGTTGGGCCGACTATCACCAAAAGTCAGGGCATTATTGGCGAGGGAGTTGACCTAACCCTTGTCCATACCGGAGATCTTCGACGCTCCACTCTTTTGTTTCACCTCACAAGACGACTGCTTGAGACCAAATGGCGTGATACCGGTGAAGAACCCAAGTATCATTTATTCGGCCAGTTGAAACGCATAACTAAGGACTGGCTTGACAATTGTCTGGATTGCAAAGGAGGCACTTATCCTGCCCAACTCATGTATCAGGAACTTGCAGATATAGCATGTAATCGCATCACTGATGGTATTACCCGTTCTCTGGAAGGAAAGAGCCCGATTGTCGCCGTGCTTGATAGTTACAATCCGACCGGTTCCACCATTCATGTGAACTTTAATACCTCCAAAACCGACCGCTGGGAAACAGATGCAAGGCGCTGTCACATAAACTGGGTGATCCTGGACAGTGACTGGGAGGCTGAATTTTGCCGTGTGGCGGAAGCTCACCCGAAGGTAAAATCATATGTTAAAAATCACAACCTCGGCCTGGAAGTTCCTTACAATTTCGGTCCGGTAAAACGAATTTATCTGCCCGACTTTATCGTCCAGGTGGATGACGGGCACGGAGAAAAAGACCTTTTGAATTTGATTGTGGAAATCAAAGGTTATCGCCGCGAGGACGCCAAGGAAAAGAAATCCACCATGGAAAACTACTGGATTCCTAGTGTTAACAGCAAAGGAAAGTATGGACGCTGGGCATTTACCGAACTTACGGAAGTATATACAATCGAATCTGATTTTAAGGCAAAGATTGAAAAAGAATTCGATAATATGATTGAAAAAGTTGCCAAATGAAGAAAGGAAAATTATTTTGTTACGAATCAATGCATCGGGAGACATTAAAATTGAAACTGTGGTGGCATCATGACAACGGACCGTACTCCTGAATATCTTATGAGTTTGTTGCAAGAATTGTGTAAATTGCCAAGTGAAACTGAATGGCTAGAGTTCAAGCATAATTATGCGGATCCACAAGAAATTGGTGAGTATCTTTCCGCCTTGTCTAATTCTGCGGCTTTGTGTGGCAAAGCTCACGCGTATCTCGTTTGGGGAATTGATGACAAGACGCACGATATTGTTGGTACAGATTTCTCACCTTTTAAGGTTAAAATAGGAAATGAAGAGTTGGAAAACTGGCTGCTCCGTTTACTATCTCCTAAAATTCATTTTCGATTCTATCCTTTCGAAATGGTCGGGCTTCAGGTGATATTGTTGGAAATTGGTCGTGCTTTTCGCCACCCCGTTCAGTTTCAGAATCAGGAATTCATCAGGGTCGGATCATACAAAAAGAAACTCAAGGATTTTCCTGAAAAAGAACGAGATTTATGGCGCATTTTTGATCAGACACCTTTTGAATCTCTCATTGCAGCAGAGAATGTAACAAGTGATGAAGTTCTAAAATTGCTCGATTATCCGGCCTATTTTGAGTTGCTTGGACGTCCGTTACCGGACAACAAGACCGGTATTTTATCAGCATTGGTTAATGATGATCTGCTAAGAAAAACTGATGCTGGCAAGTGGAATATAACTAATCTTGGAGCGATACTGTTAGCTAAAAAGTTGGAAGATTTTAAATCACTTAAAAGTAAGGCGGTACGGGTAATTTCTTATAAAGGCAACAGTAGGATAGAAACCATTCGCGAGCAGCAGGGTACAAAAGGATACGCTAATGGTTTTGAGGGACTCATCGGTTTCATCAATGGCCTTCTTCCAAGCAATGAAATAATAAAACAAGCATTGCGAAAAACAGTTCCTATGTATCCGGATTTGGCTATTCGTGAGTTGGTAGCGAATGCCTTACTACACCAGAATTTTTTTATTTCAGGGACAGGCCCGATGGTCGAAATTTTTGATGATCGCCTGGAGATTCGTAATCCGGGTGTTCCCCTGGTAGAAACAGAACGCTTTCTGGACTCACCACCGCGATCTCGGAATGAGGCACTGGCTTCATTCATGAGGCGAATTGGAGTTTGTGAAGAGCGTGGCAGTGGTGTTGATAAAGTAGTTTTTCAAACGGAGTTTTTTCAACTGCCTGCGCCTGCCTTTGAGGTGAGTGGAGATAATACCATTGCCGTTTTGTTCGCGCATCGTCCCCTGACAAAAATGGATAAAGCCGACAGAGTAAGGGCTTGTTACCTTCATGCTTGTTTGCGATATGTAAACAGAGACTTTATGACGAATACGACATTAAGGGAACGATTTGGGATTGATCCCAGCAACAAATCAATGGCCTCTCGTTATATTCGGGAAGCAATAGACGCGTATACCATCAAACTCTATGATGAAGATTCTGCAATGAAATTAAGGAAATATGTTCCTTTTTGGGCTTGAAATTTTAGTTGACGGGTAGTTGACTGGAACAAAGAAAGGGAGCAAGGTTTTTTTGATTAATGATGTAAAAACAATGCCTTATGGTTAAGGCGGGTAGTTGACTGGTTGGTAACGGACTTCTTGCTACATGATGTTCGTCATTAAAAACGGAATAAGTATAAGAGCTTGTTACAATTTTATTGAAAAGGCTCACATGGGTTATGATTTGGTTAAGTTACATTCAGTTAAATAGAGCAACCTATATAGAATGATCATGGCCATGGGCATGGCAATAACAATGCCGCCGCTGCCGACGATGATGACGATAATAACCATGAGGATGAATAGGATCAACACATGAAGAAAAAAGAAAATAAAAAAATAATAGAAACCCTCATACACGATGAAGCAAAACGCAAAAACATACCCACCGCCGAGTTTCAGTCTGTACTTCAAAAGGAAGCGCAAGATCAACTGCATGTAACCCTGCCGCGCGGCGTTGCTGGACTCGAAGAAGAAAAGGCAAACCGCAACCGCGATCTCGATCCGCAACTCGTTTGGCGTGGCAAGGATGAAAAGGACTGGTCAGACCTTGTTGTTCATGCCCCGCCTATTTATATTCAGGAAAAAGTCCATCCAAAAGTGCTGATTGACGATCTGCTACGCCGCACAACAGCAGATAAACAGGCCGCTGAAATGCAAACCGATCTTTTTTCCGATTTCAATGGCATTCCTGCCGAAGCCGCCAAAACCGAATTTTACCAGCACGACGCTAACTGGACTAACCGAATGATTTTGGGTGACAGCCTTCAGGTTATGGCCTCTCTTGCTGAGCGTGAAGGACTGCGCGGCAAGGTGCAGTGTATCTATTTTGATCCGCCCTATGGTATCAAGTTCAACTCCAATTTTCAGTGGTCAACAACCAGCCGCGATGTGAAAGACGGCAATGCCGATCATATCACCCGTGAGCCGGAACAGGTTAAGGCTTTCCGCGATACCTGGCGCGACGGGATTCATTCTTATCTGACCTATCTACGAGATCGCTTGACTGTAGCGAGAGATTTATTGACAGGGAGCGGTTCAATCTTCGTGCAGATCGGGGATGAAAATGTCCATCGGGTAAGAGCGTTGATGGATGAGGTTTTCGGCGAGAGCAATTTCATCGCACAGATTACCTTTAGAACTAAGATTCCGCTTGGGACGACTTATCTTGCCGGAGTCTGCGACTATATTCTCTGGTTTGGAAAAGACGCGAAACAAACCAAATATCGGAGACTCTTTGTTCCAAAACTTGTTGAGCAAGACAGCCAATTTAACCTCATCGAACTTGCCGACGGATCGCGTCGTTCCTTGCAGAGGAGCGAATACAGTGACCCTAGCTTGATTCCGGATGGTAGCAGGGTGTTTACCAGTTTGGACTTATCTTCCACAGGGCGGACTCCTTCCTGCGTCTTTGATTTCGATTTCATGGATCGTTATTTTTCGCCGACGGCAGGAAAGAGCTGGAAAACAAATCCGCCTGGCATGAAGGTCTTGGCGAAAGCCAACAGATTACACGCCACCGCAAATGCTCTCCGATACGTTCTATATCACGAAGACTTTCCGGTTATGGAAGTCATCAACATCTGGGAAAACCTGTTCGGTGCATCAGGCAAGATTTACGTCGTGCAAACAAACGAAAACGTGATCCAGCGTTGTATTCTCATGGCCACCGATCCCGGCGATCTTATCCTTGATCCAACCTGCGGTTCGGGTACGACCACCTATGTCTCCGAGCAGTGGGGCCGTCGCTGGATTACCATTGATACCTCTCGTGTGGCACTGGCGTTGGCCCGTGCCCGTATCATGGGCGCACGTTATTCTTATTATTTACTTGCCGATAGCCGCGATGGGCAGATTAAAGAAGCTGAAATAAGCCGTAAAGAACCATCTACCGCGACCATACGCGGTGACATCCGCCAGGGATTCGTCTATGAGCGTGTGCCGCACATTACGCTGAAGTCCATCGCCAACAACGCAGAAATCGATGTAATCTGGGATAAGTATCAGGAAAAGCTCGAACCCATCCGTAAACAACTAAATGAATCCCTCGGAAAAAAATGGGAAGAATGGGAAATTCCACGACAGGTTGAAGAAAAATGGAAGGATGACTCAAAGAAACTTCATGCCCAATGGTGGCAACACCGCATTGACCGTCAGAAAGAAATCGACACCTCGATTGCCGCCAAGGCGGAATATGAATACCTCTATGACAAACCTTACGATGACAAAAAGAAGGTGCGTGTGGCTGGACCGTTCACAGTGGAGAGCCTTTTACCTCACCGAGTTTTAACTGTCGATGAAAATGATGAGCTAATCGACGGTGTGGCGGATTCAGCGTCATCAGACTATGCTGCTGAGCGCGACTTCACGCAGATCATTTTGGAGAACCTGAAAATATCCGGTGTCCAACAGGCTCACAAGGAAGATAAAATTACTTTTACGTCTCTTGCACCATGGCCGGGTCGCTATATCTGCGCCGAGGGAAGATACCTGGAAGGTAATGAAGAAACCGGCGCTGAGAAACGCGCCGCAATCTTCGTCGGCCCGGAATTCGGAACTGTTTCCCGTCCCGATCTGGTTGCCGCAGCCCGTGAGGCAGGTGATGCCGACTTTGACGTGCTCATTACCTGCGCATTCAACTATGATGCCCATTCCACGGAATTCAATAAACTTGGCCGCGTTCCCGTGCTCAAGGCGCGTATGAATGCCGATCTACACATGGCGGAAGATCTGAAAAATACCGGCAAGGGCAATCTGTTTATCATTTTCGGTGAACCGGATATTGATATTCTCGATGCTGAAGGCGGACGGGTCCAGGTAAAAATCAATGGTGTGGATGTGTTTCATCCCAACACCGGAGAAGTATGCAGCGACGGTGCCGAAGGTATTGCTTGTTGGTTTATTGACACTGACTACAATGAAGAAAGTTTCTTTGTCCGTCACGCCTACTTTTTGGGCGCAAACAATCCCTATAAAGCATTGAAAACCACTCTCAAGGCCGAAATCAACGAAGAGGCATGGGCAACATTAAACAGTGATATTTCCCGGCCTTTCGACAAACCTAAATCCGGCCGCATCGCCGTCAAGGTCATCAACCATTTAGGTGATGAAGTGATGAAGGTGTTTAGGGTTTGATAATAATACGTGTTTCGACACGCTCGCAATATTTAAAAAAAATGAACAAAACTCTGAAAGAACAATTAAAACAATTCGCGCCATCTCTTGGTTATAATGTCAAAGAAGATTATAAAAACATCACTAATACTCATTTTAAACCAAAAATCCAAATACATAGAAGATATATATCGTTGATTGAGAGTAAAATAGGACCGATGCTCACTCTTACTCAAAACCGTCAAAATAATAAACAGTATCGAGATGAAATAGCAGTTGATAATATATCTGACTTTCTTACTTTTGTTCGAGAATCAAGACAAAAAGGTGGAATATCAGATGTCGATGGTTATATTTTTCTGTCTATTGTGGAAAACTTAAAGGATTTTTCATCTGATGAGGTACGTGAATATCATCACGCTTTGAGTTCTACGGAAAAGAGAATCGATGTGCTCATTAATGCTCAAAAATTGTGTGAAGACGACATTGAGGATTATAGAAGACGGTCAGAAATAATAGAAATATTGAAAGAATATATACGAATGCAACTTCCGATAATGGAAGTCCAGAAAGAAGAAAACACACGGAAGCAAAAAGAACAGGAGCGCTATCTATGCCTATCAAAAAATGTTTTCAGCGGTATTGATGTCGATGCTAAGATTTCAGTCACCCCCGTTCTTGATGAAGATGATTTTACTCTTGCAATAGGATGGCTTAACGAAAAGTTAAAGAATGAAATTAAGAATAGAGTAAATGTCGTGCTTGAAAAATTTGGTGAAGATTACGAAGTGGGACGTGTTTTATCAGCACGAGCCGCGGAGAAGGCAGCAAAGATATTTTATCAACGATGTGGCTTCCAAGTAGAGGATGTGTCCATTAACCAAATCAAAGAGAATACAGATGACGAGTGGAAATATTTTGACCTGAAAGTAAACAATTGCCCTGTCGATATTAAAAATTCTCGTAGAGCAATATCCAGTCCAGAAAGATATGTAGAACATTGTGTTCCAAAATTTAAGATAGCACTGGATAATGAAAATGTAAAAATTGCCGGTGTTCTGTCAAATTATTTGTGGCCCAGTGCTCTTCTTACACCGGCGAACACCGAAAAGAATACTTCATTACTGTTTCTTGGTGAAACAACTGAGCATGAGCACAAGAAATTGAAAGAGGAGTTTAATAGCGAGCATTTTAGAATAGATTTTGGTCGTCCGGGCCGTAATGCCAATTTCTTCTTTCCGCCGTGGATATTCAATTATCCTTCTGATTTATATAAAAGCAGAAATGAAGCCATTGATGAATTAACTCAACAAGGCGAGATGGAGCATATCTTGAGCCAGGCGAAGGATGTTAATCTCATCCCCCTATGTATTGTCACGAATGTTAATCTCACCAAATACTGGCATAATGAATCATTAAAAACATGGGAGTGGGCCTTTTACCAGAAACTGCTTAATCGCATTTGTGCGAATGGATTATCACTTCCATTTCTATATCTCACATTTTTAAGTCATTTCACCGAAATGCTTTCCAGTCATTCTGAACAATATAAAGATTATCGCCCGGATCAATACAGGCGCTTTGTTTTTATGAATACAGACGAGTACAATAAACCTTTGGGTATTTATGATCCCCTTTATACGGTGCGAAGTTTGATAGAAGTATTGGACAAATTATGGTCGGCCGACCATAATCTTATTAGAAAATACAAATATTTCAGGTTAAGTGGTTTTCATATTTTCCAAGGCAAAATATCACCGAACGACAATTGGGAAACTATAATTGCGTATTGCGGCGGACGGATAGAAGGAAAAGGGAAATGCGGGAAGTATCCTTTAGTCTTGGGGGAATCAAATCGTTGTCCTGTATGTAAGAAACTTATCTGCCCCAAATGCGGTTTTTGCAGTGAAGAATGTCAAATTTCCAAAGGCATTAATATTTCCCAAGATGATAAATATATGGGTGCGATGAATAGTAATGAAAATATCGACGATTATAAGATTCCATTCTGATCGTGAAAGTTTAACAAAACAATTTAATTTAGGGGGATATAATCTGTATGTCAAAAGAAAGGAACCAGTCACTGGTCGAAAAACTAACACAATTCTGGAAAACAGGAGACGAGATTATTTGCACAAGGGTTTTTCGACGGTCGAGCAATAACTGTTATTTATGCGGCAATGCACCGATTGAATGGCACCATGTTCTGTTGAATCCTATTTCAAATCAAACCATCGATGTCGAATTTTCCTGCGTGATATATATGAAAAAAATAATGGAGCAATTAGGTTCCTCTCAAAAAATCCTCTTCTTTCCGCAGTATTCAGAAGAAGTGAAGCATCTTAATTCTCAGTATGAAAGTACGGCGGCCATCGTGGAATTTAATCCTAATCCTGATATTATTGTTAGATTATTATCTCATCCTGAAGATCTTAATTACAAACAGGTCCGGACAATACTTGATCACACGGTGAGATTCAATGATGATTTTATGGCAGAACTTTTTCATGCCGCTCTTGATATATATATTGAACGAAGATATTTCATTTATGAACAGTTACCCGAAAGCAAGAAGAACGGCAATATCGAGCAAAGCATTAAAAATTATTTTCGTGAAGAATGGGAAAGGGTTCAGTCTGAAGAAGAATATCAGACAGCCTCACATAATGGTAACATAAGCGACAAGGATTGCCCCTTTTGATCTTGATTGGAAGGATAAAACCAAATGAATTTCCGTATTGCTGACACGTTTACCGACAGTTTATCTAGACTGACAAACGAAGAACAGAAAGCCATCAAGACCACAGCCTTTGATCTTCAGGTGAACCCGTCCAGTCCGGGGATGAAGTTTCACAAGCTGGAAAAAGCAAAAGATAAAAGATTCTGGTCTATCCGCGTGAGCAGCGATTTGCGCTTGATTGTGCATAAGACAGATAGTAGCCTACTTTTATGTTTCGTCGGTCACCATGATAACGCTTATCAATGGGCTGAATGCCGTAAACTGGAAACACATCCCCAAACCGGCGCTGCGCAACTTGTTGAGATTCGGGAAACCATCAAAGAAATAATCATACCAACATACACCGAAATCCAAAAGCCTGACGTTCCGACGAAAAAGCCTTTATTTGAGAATTATTCTGATGCGGAATTGCTGAAATATGGCGTCCCTTCTGAATGGCTCAATGATGTGCGCAAAGCCAATGAAGATACAATTCTTGAACTGGCCGACCATCTGCCTGGAGAAGCGGCGGAAGCTTTGCTGTGTCTGGCTACCGGAACGCTACCGCAAATCATTCCGCCTGCCGCTGCTGGTTCAGACCCGTTCAAGCATCCCGATGCTGAGCGCCGTTTCCGCACGATGCACAATCTTGAGGAACTGGAACGTGCTTTGGAATACCCCTGGGAGAAATGGATTGTTTTTCTCCATCCGGCACAGCGGCAATTAGTTGAAAAAGACTACAGTGGCCCAGCGCGAGTTTCAGGTTCGGCAGGCACAGGCAAAACTATTGTCGCCTTGCATCGAGCAGTGTTTCTGGCTCGGTCACATTCCGATGCACGTGTTTTGTTAACCACTTTCTCAGATACTCTTGCAAATGCATTACGTTTGAGGATGAGACGCCTGATAAGCAATGCGCCCCGAATCGGTGAACGGTTGGAATGTGTTGCACTCAATGAGATTGGACTTCGGCTTTATGAAGCAAACTTTGGCCGGACACGCATTGTATCCGACGCAGAAATAATAAAGATTATGAAAGATGCTTCAGGCGATGTTGACGGCCATAAATTTCCGCTGTCTTTCTTAATAACCGAATGGAAAGATGTAGTGGATGCCTGGCAACTCAATACTTGGGAAGGATACCGTGATGCCCGTCGCTTGGGACGAAAATCAAGGCTACCGGAAAAGCAACGACAAATTTTATGGTCAATCTTTGAGAATGTGCGCAGTAAAATTGAGGCCCGAAAGCTTCTTACCTATTCATCAGTTTTTGGCCATTTGACGCAACATTTTGCAAAAAATAAAAAACAAACTTTTGATTTTATAGTAGTAGATGAGTCACAGGATGTTAGCATTTCTCAATTAAGATTTCTTGCTGCCATTGGCTCTGATCGACCCAGCGGTCTGTTCTTTGCTGGTGATCTGGGACAGCGGATTTTTCAGCAACCTTTTTCATGGAAGTCGCTGGGTGTTGATATTCGTGGTCGTTCCCGGATGTTGCGGATTAATTACCGAACATCCCATCAAATAAGAATTCAGGCTGATCGTCTGCTCGGAACAGAGGTGTCAGATGTGGACGGAAATGTGGAAGATCGTCGTGGCATTGTATCGGTTTTTAACGGTCCCAAACCAGAAATTATGATTTTTGACTCGCATAACGATGAAATGGCAGCGGTTGCCAAATGGATTTCGGAAAGATCAAATGAAGGAATCATACCACATGAAGTAGGTGTCTTTGTCCGTTCTGACGCTCAGATGCCAAGAGCACTTGCTGCTGTGAAGAAATCGGGAATTCCCTTTAAGGTTCTCGATGACAAGATGGAAACAATTAGCGGGTTTGTATCAGTCAGTACAATGCATCTGGCAAAGGGACTTGAGTTTCGGGCTGTTTGCGTGATGGCCTGCGACGATGAGGTTGTCCCTCTGCAAGAGCGCATCGAAACGGCGGACGACGATGCGGATCTGGAAGAAGTCTATAATACGGAGAGGCACCTGCTGTACGTTGCCTGCACACGCGCTCGAGATCACCTGCTGGTAACCAGCGGCGACTCCCCCTCTGAGTTTCTCGATGATCTGATTATATGATCTTCTGCGCAAAATGGACCAGTGGGATCAAGCATATAGTAACCTACGGGGTTTAAATTGTCTTCTGAAATTCATATGTCGTTAGTCGGAGTTCTCTTGACAGTAAGCGCAAAGACGGCCACGAATCATGATTTTCTTCCTGCTGTCCAGAAAAACGCCCTTGAATAAAACGCTTGACTTTGATTTGCCGCATTTATTGCCCCAATAAAGTCTCAGACTTGATTCTGTTTTTTACCTGATCAAGAACTTCTTTTGTTATTTCAATCTTGGATGTTAATTTAACTCAATACCTATTCCACATATCTTAATATTCAGATAATATGATGGCAACTATCCTTGAGGTAGATTACGTTTCCTAGTAATTCGGCACAATCAAGTTAAAAAGGTCATCGGCCTGTTCCGGATCAAGGTGTTTCAGCTGCCGGAAGGCATCCATGGCTGCTGTCTTGTTACCCGAAAGGTTGTATTCAGCGCCGAGTAAATACCATACATCGGCATTCTCAGGATCGATGGACACGACTTTGCGATAAGCCTTGATTGCATCTTTGTGGCGATCAAGGTCGTGGTAAATGTCTCCAAGGGAAGTCCAGAAACCCGCATCCTTAGGTTTAATATGGATGGCCTGACGATAGGCTTCAATAGCATCGTCGTAGTGATCGATATATTTGTAAGCGATCCCAAGGCTGTTCCATGCGATAGCAAAATCCGGATTGATGCGCAGGGCTTCGCGGTAGGCTTTAATGGCATCATCGTCTTGACCAAGTCGCTCGTAAACATTCCCGAGGCTATGCCAGACGATATCAAAGTCCGGATAGATACGCAGGGCTTCCCGGTAGGCTTCGATTGCATCATCGTGTTGATCGAGGCGTTCGTAAACATCACCTAGCTTATACCAGGCGTGATTATCCTCAGGATCGATGCGCAGGGCTTCGCGCAAGGCTTTAATGGCGTCATCGTGTTGATTGAGGCGTTCGTAAACATTACCGAGCTTATACCAGGCGAGATCATCCTCAGGTTTGATTTGCAGTCTTTGACGATAGACTTCGAGGGCGTCATCGTGTTGATCGAGGCGTTCGTAAACATCACCGAGGCAAGACCAAGCGCTATCATTCTCCGGATTGATGCGCAGGGCTTCATGGTAAGCCTCTAAGGCGTCATCGTGTTGATCGAGGCGTTCGTAAACATCACCGAGCATGCTCCAAGCCTCATCATCCTCAGGATTGATGCGCAGGGCTTCGCGATAGGTTTCGATGGCGTCATCGCAACGATCAAGTTTATCGTAAAGCCGCCCGAGCTTATTCCGGGCGTCATTATCCTCAGGTTTGATTTGCAGCCTTTGACGATAGACTCCGATGACGTCATCGAAGTAACCAAGTTCTTCGTAAAGCCACCCGAGTCTATCCCAGTCGTAATCATGCTCAGGTTTGATTTGCAGTCTTTGACGATAGATTTCGATGGCATCTCCATAGCGCTTAAGTCTTGTGTAAAGCCACCCGAGACTACCACTAGCATCATCATCCTCAGGATTGATGCGCAGGGCTTCGCGGTACGCGTTGATAGCATCTTTGTCGCGGTTGAGGGCCAGGTAAACATCACCGAGGTTTTTCCAGGCGATGCTATTCTGCGGTTCGTTCTTCGTCCAGTCCCTGCAACAATCAAGCAAACCCTGCCAATCCTTCATCTCTGATAGGGCAGTAGCGCGTTCTAACCATGCATCCGTCATGCCGCCATTCACCTCTCCATGTACTCCGTAAAGTCCTTTCCAGTGGAACTGCAATCATCAGCAGAACGGTGATTCAGCGTATTAGTGTTTTATTTTTAAACTTAACATAAATGATTGAGATTTAAAAGAAATCATAACAGAACAAGGGATGGACTGCCACCATGCCCGCCGGCACCATTATTACAGTACCGAGCGGCAACTTTTCTTCCTGCTATACGTACCAAATGGATGTTTGACAGATTAACAGATATTGGTCATCATCTATCTGCTTTTCTTGAGGATTTAAGAAAAGGAGGCAGAAATGACCAGTATAGAGAGTGCAGTACAGAAGGCCGTTTTATCATCTGAAAGAATAATCTCACCCGTCGTTACGACCCCTGATTATCATCAAACGATACTGCGTTTCACGTCCCACCATGAAGAAAACATAGAGACTCTTGGCAAGATTCTGAAGCACCTTTCAGGAATGGATATACCGGGAAAGGAACATGTGGAGAGTTATCTTCGCTACCTGACCAGGCGTAACCGCAAGCCCAAAACATTGTACAGCCGTTACGGAGCGATCGTTCTTTTTATTGGCATGATCCGGGATAACGGCAGGACACGGATTGAAGAAATCACACAAAAAGACATAGAGGCCTTTATCGAGCACGAGCAGGACAGGGGCAACAAGATTACAACGATCAGAACAAAACTTGTGAGCGTTCAGGCCTTTCTTCGTTACCTCATGGAGGAAGAGATTGTTTCCGCGGATATATTCCGCAGGAGGATACGGCTGCGATTACCGGAGCGGCTGCCTAAAGCCATTGATCCGGAAGATTTGCAGAAGTTTCTTTCCGTCATTAAAGGCACGCGAGACCGGGCCATGATTCTGATCCTGTTGCGAACGGGCATGCGGATAGGCGAACTGTTGAACACGAAGGTAATGGATGTCCACATCAAGGAGCGGAAGATAGAGATTTACGAAGGGGAGAAAAACCGTTTGGGCAGAGTGGTCTACCTCAGCGAGGATGCTGTTTTGGCTTTGCGGAAATGGCTGAAGGAGAGAGACACCTTGGAGGAGTATCTTTTTTACAGCCCCTCCGGGGGGACGGATACGATGCCTTACTGTACCGCCCGGTTGATTTTCCATAAACATATTGCAAAGGCGGGATTGGTTAATAAGGGATACAGCCTTCATGCTCTCAGGCATACCTTTGCCACAGAGCTTCTCAATGCCGGCATGCGCTTGGAGTGCCTGCAGGTGTTGCTGGGACACCGGTCCATTGAAGAGACGAGACGGTACGCCCAGCTTACCGATAAGACCCGGGAGGAAGAATATTTTACAGCCATGTCCAGGATAGAGAGGAGGTCCAAAAATGATCATGACCGACACCATCATGAACTGGAGGCGGTTCTTGAAACGGAGAAACTACTCGCCCAATACCGTGAAGAACTATCTGAACATCATTAGGCACTTTGTCATCTGGGTGGATGTTCCATTGGAGAATGCGACACACTTAACGATCTCGTACTACATTGATCGCCTGATGAAGAACAGGCTGGCTCCCAAGACCATAAACTGCCATGTGAACTGTATCCGCCAGTTTTACCATTACCTGCGTGATGAAGAAGGATTAGCCATTACCAATCCTGTCCGCAGGAGCCATATCCAGAAGATGTCCAAACCTCTGCCCCGGCATTTAAGGGACGAACAGGTGGAAGACTTTTTTAAAGTTGTAAAAGGATGCCGTGATAAAGCGATGTTCATGCTGATGCTGCGTTGCGGAATGAGGGTGGAAGAAGTAGCCAACCTTACGATGGGGGTTATCGACGTCAAACGCAGAACGATCCTGGTTGAGGACGGCAAGGGAGGGAAAGACCGGATCGTCTACATGAGCAATGATGTTCTTCAATCCTTTTTATCCTACCTGAAAGTAAGGCCGGCATCCAGAGCAAGAAAAATCTTTCTGTCGGAAAAGGGAGAATCCAAAGGGCAGCCGATCTCCATTCGCGGCATTCAGCGGCGCATGGAACGTTATGCCCGCAAGGCGAAGATCAAATTATCCTGTCATCATCTCCGGCACACAATGGCCACGCAGATGTTGAATGCCGATGCTGATCTTTCCACCATCCAGGATCTTTTAGGTCACAGCAGTGTTAAGACCACGCAACGTTACTGTCGTATATCAAATCTTAAAGTACAACGGGATTACTTTAAAGCGATGGAGGTGATTATGCAGCGAACGGTTTGCAGCCAACACAGCGCTTGACGAAAGAACAAAAATATGAAAATTTAAACAACGTGTAACTGATTAACATCAATAAGAAAAGCAGAATTTGGTACGTATAGCTTCCTGTAAGAAAGCATCAGCAATTTAGATAAGCATACCCCCTTTCAGACAGAATTCATTAATATAGGTTTTTGTTTAAACCGGACAAATATCCCACAAATTACCCGCGGGGCTTTTGGTCTTTATTACCATGAAATGCCCAGTGTCATAATTTCATTTCATTTGATTTTAAACATTATTTCACTTTTTATTTTTCTTAAAAAGAGTATAAAGATAACAAAATTTCGGAAAATACCTGCCAAGTATATTAATTGTTGGCTGTACAAAATTTACAAGGATACATTGCCGTGAATAGCGAAAATAGCAAAACTGGTGCAGAGGCTTTTGTCCCCGATGCACCATTATCGACCCCCGATGAAGATTTGTTTGACCGGTGGCCGTTCGCGAGCAGGATTGCCAACGCCATTATTTCCCGCAGCGATCCGAGCAGCATAGTTGTAGGCATCTATGGCGCTTGGGGTGAAGGAAAGACAACTGTTCTGAATTTTGTCGATGCGGAACTTAGAAAGGCTGAGCACATCATATGTATGCGTTTCAACCCGTGGCGCTTCAACGATGAAGGCCAACTCCTGCTATGTTTCTTTTCCTATTTGGCTGACCAACTCGGAAAATCACTTAGTACCCAAAAGGAGAAGGTCGGCGATTTTCTCAAGAAATACGCATCTATGGTGGCCCCGCTATCTGTCTCTTTTCTCGGGGTTGGCTTTTCCCCCGGGCGAGCGGCTGAGGAGGTAGGCAAGCGGCTGTCTGAAGTTGATATCGAGGAACTTCGACAGCGCATTGAGGCCATGATAGAAGAAGCCGGGAAGAGAGTTGTCGTGCTTATGGACGACATAGATCGTCTCGACAAATCTGAGATTTACGCCGTGTTTAGGCTTGTGAAGCTCACGGCTGATTTTAAGCACACCGCCTACGTCCTTGCATTTGATGATGTTATGGTGGCGAATGCGCTCTTGGAAAGGTACGCGTCTGGAAGGACAGAATCTGGATACGGTTTTTTGGAGAAGATTGTACAGGTTCCGCTGAACCTTCCGCAAGCAGAACAAATCTCGCTGAGACAACTTTGCTTCGAAGGCGTCGAGCGAGCTTTAAATGATTCTTCTATTGCCTTGAATGACGAGCAGGTACAGACTTTCGTCCGTCATTTTATTGATGGGTTGGAAATTCGATTGAAGACTCCCAGGATGTGCAAAAGATATGCAAATGCTTTGTCATTTGCCTTACCTATTTTGAAGGGTGAGGCCAATCCAGTAGACCTGATGCTGGTCGAGGGAATTAGGGTCTTCTACCCTCAGATATACGCCACAATCCGAGATAATCCCTCGGCCTTTCATGGCGCTATGGATTATTCATCAAGTTCACAACACCTAAAGGATACGGTTGCATCTATAATATTTTCCGCCACAAATGGGCTGCCTGAGAAAGAAGTTGAATGTGCTAAGGATTTGCTCAAAACTCTCTTTCCTAAAGTATCTGGCGTCTTGGGGGATATCAGTTACGGTTCGGATTGGCACGAGCGATGGGCTAAGGAACAACGCGTCTGTTCTCCTGAGTATTTTACGCGCTACTTTACATATGCTGTGCCCAAGGGCGACATCTCCGATACCTCCGTTAAGGATTTCTTAGACTCAATTGAAGGGCGCACAGCAAAGCAAGTGTCTGAAAGGCTTCGGAGTCTGATCAATTCCAGAAACGCCGGGAAACTTATCTCTAAGCTCCGCGAAAGAGAAAAAGACCTTAGTCCTAACGACTCCATTGTCCTCGCCAAAGCTCTTACTTTGATTGGCGGTGTTTTCCCCAATCCGGAACAGCTTTTTTCATTCAGAAATGCTTGGTCACAGGCTGCCATTCTCGTCCATTGGCTGCTGCTTAATATTAAAGACCCCACGTCGCGATTGGAAACTGCCAAAGATTTATTGCATGAAGCCACGCCGCTGAGTTTCGGCGTTGAATGTTTGAAATGGATGAGATCAAGCGACGACGATCCACAAGAGAAACGTTCTTTCGACACTACAGGAGAAGATGCTCTCGGGGCCATTGTTGCCGAACGTGTACGAGATGAAGCCCGGAGCAAGAACCTGTACACTGAATATCACGAGGATGCTAGATTCCTTCTGTGGGTTTGGTCTAGGTGGGGGAAGGCCGCCGAAGTGGATGCCTATCTCTTGGCAACCTTTGAGAACAACCCGGAAAATGTCGTTGAATTCCTCAAGACCTTTCTCCCAACTGCTTGGGGGATGGAAACAGGTATTTCACACAAAAGCGATTTTGAAAGAAGCCAGTATGACTCGGTTGCAAGTCTAATCAACCCCCAAGCGATTTACGATCATCTTGCGAAAGTCTACGGACATGAAATAGAAGAAGCAACAACGGAAAAGTGGGAGTATAGAGATTATCCAATAGACAAAAAAGTAGCGTTACAGTTTGTGGCACTCCACAAATATGTGACAAAACAGAAAGAGAACAGCCAACAAGAGAATGCACCGGACGGCGAACCTACGAGCGGATTCCCCGCCGGTGATTCTTAGCGTTAACTGAGTCAAATATGAAAATCATTCGAGAAATAACGTACCGTGAAATGCTAAGACGCTTTGCCGTCGGTGAAACTTATTCTAATTTCTATAACCCACCCAATAATGAACATCGGGAGGAATCACTTCGTCTTCTGAAGTCAGGAGAACAGATTAAAGAAAATGAGGGTATTAAAAGGGTCCTCATGGGGCGCGAACCTCTTATTAAATCCTTTCCTCAAGACACTAAGTGGTATCTTGCCGTTTTGCCTATCACCGTTGACTTTTTTTCTTCAATAAAGACTATCAATGATTCCGGTTGGGTTGGTCATTCAGGTGGGTCCCACAAATTAATCGATGCTGCCATCAACCTCCGCGATAAAACGAGGAATGATGAAAGGGTCGATGCGATTGTATCTGCTTTCAAGCAAGGGAAAGTTGAAATGCAGGGCATAACTCTTGTGACGGAATCAAAAAAGGGGCCTTTCACAGTTGCCGAAGGCAATGGAAGGCTTGTGGCTGTCTATCTTTGTTGCATAGACGGGAAGAACGATTCTATATGTGAAAATGAAATTGAGTTTGTTTTAGGGACAACCACGAGTCGCTGGTGTTTCAGCTAACAAGGCTAATTCAGCCGACGCAAAAAAACCGCACGGCTGATTAGCGGTGTTGATCGTTTCAATTGGAAAGAAACACATTACCAGACATAACTATATTGCAGCATTGCAGGTGTAAAAATTACTTGGATACTGTCTGTCAAGTCAAGTATAGGTCGAGACACTTTATATCTACCTACCATCTAGTATTACGTTCAATTCCTCATCCGTTATTCTGGAATACTGCATCGAGTAGGCCGCATTCTTGTGGCCAAGTTGCCTTTGGACCGCTGCCACGTTGCCGGTTTTCTCGATGATATAGCGGCCCATCGCGTGCCGTGCGCTGTGGGGCGTTCTGCCCTCGATGGCGGCGGTTTTGCAGACGTCGTTCCACACATCGTTGACCACTTTGACCGTCAGGCGTCCATTGCCGTTAGGGTTCGTGCAGGGCGACAGGAAAAGGGCAGGGGACTGCCACTTTTCAAAGTCCGCTTCCCGTTCGTTCTGGATATAGTCCCGGATCGCAGCGAGCCCTTCCTTGTTAATCTGATACGTGTGCCGCATCCCGCCTTTTTCCTCGACGGTGATTTTCTTCTTCACAAAGTCCACATCGGACAGGTTGATTGCCGTTACCGCCTTCCGCCTCATCCCTGTTTCCGTAAGACTGTAAATAATCGCCCTGTTGCGGTAGCACCGGTAGCCCTTTCTCCTCGGTCGTAACGCAACATCATGTTTCCGCCGGTTTCTGCTCAGTCCTCCTGAAACCAGGAGGAGATCCGCGGCATCCAGGAGCCGCCGGCGCTCGCCGGCTGAAAGAGCCCGTTCAACCTCAAGGGAGTTGGTCAGGGGAAGAGCCTTGATTTTCGCCATGGGATTCCCCAAGGGAAACGGTCTCAGTCCGTGTATCCATTTGGCGAAAGTCTTTAGGTGGGTCAGCACCCGGTTTATAGTTCTATCAGACCAGTTTCGGGAGCCGTCTTCGTGAAGAGAACCCTTCAGGTGGTTCTTGAAAGACTCGGAGAGCCTGGGAGTCCACATGGAACGGGCATCTGTTTTCTCGGTCTGCTCCATGTACCGGATGAACAGGTTCAGATCCCGCACCTGTTCCTTCTGCGATCTGGCGACGGTCGTCACGGCATGGTCAAAGTACCAGCGTAACCAGGTCCGGAGGCCGTCCGGTGCATTTTGGGGGATCACGATCAGGCTTGAATCATTAGGTGTAGCTTTCTGGTCATGTTTCTGAAGGTCTTTTCCCATGTCTTCACCCCTTAAAATGCATTAATAGCTATCTCTAAGATATGTTTTGGGTAGCAATATTGTTTGTCCCTGTCAGTGTTTCGATGGTCTTGCCAATTTGCCGACTTCGACAAATGTCTCCAGGCGGATGATCCGTCTGTCGTGGTCGCGCAGTTCTTTTGTCATTTCAGAAAGAGTTGAACCCACCCGTTCCACCCTGTCGGCCAACAGCAGAACTTCCTTCAGGGCTGTCATGGCTTCCTGTATTGCGCTCATGCTGTCACCTTCTTTCTTCGCCGCAGTTCCTTTAAAACAGATTCGGCGTCTCGAATACCTTTCTCCAAAGAGTCGCCAGCTCTCTGTGTTGCCTTTTTAAGTTCTTCAGCCATTGCCAGAAGCATTAATTCATCCTCGCTGGGTCCGTACTGGCAGCGCAGACGGATGAACTCCGACACGCTGACGTCAGCTTTCCCCGCTTCTTCCACCAGCCATGCTTTGAAGTCGGGTGATGTCAAAAACGTAACCCGTGCTGTTTGAATTGCCATGATTTTTCCCTTTTGTGTTTTTTATTTACATTATAATGATCATTATAATATTCGTCAAGGGAAATTATTAAGGAAAGGACAATAAAAACGTTCGCCATAAAAAGGAAAGCCGCGCTTGGAGCGTGACAAGTGGGCTACAATTGCCCACGGTGAGAGGCTCTTGACCTTACCCCGAAATATGTACCAAGTTCAAATTGAGTCTTTGCTCCTGAGGTCTCCCCATAAACTGTACCAACTACATGGTTAGTTTTCCAGCCTGTAGTATAATTTGATGTTCTTTGACAAATTCAGATGGCTTGTTGGTTAGTGGTGTATGTTTCTTTTTAATCTCATTGGATATACATAATATTACTAACGATATTCCCTATTGATTTATTTTCTATTTATTGTATAATAAAGTCACATTAATTAGACATCCAGTTGCGTAGATGGGTGTCGTTTTTTTTGCGATTTCCTTAATATTTATTTCATTTAAAATTCAATACTTAACCAACTCATCATCTTTAAAAAGAACGCTGATATACACTTATTATATAGGGGGTATTGAAATGGATGAACATAAAATTCTCATTTGTTATAGTGGCGGTCAAACTTTCATTGGCTGTGCTGAAAAAAATGAAGAAAACATTATTATTCTCAAGAATCCTCGTATTCTTATTAAACAGAGAAACGAAGAAGGGGATACTGGTCTATTATTTGATTTTGTTCATGGATTCCCGACAGAGATCAACTTTTTTCAGTTTGATGCCATTTGGGTACCGAGTAAAACAGTTGAAAACTGGTATATGGAAGAAACTTCCGAAATATCTATTTATCAATTTGTTCCAAACAAGCAATTACTGAATTAAGAGGAGCACATGATTACAGAAATGGATAAAATACAATTTAAAGAATTTTGTGGTCGTGTTCTTGATATTAATAACGCAAAGCTTGGTGATGAAGGTTTTTATCAAAGCCTTCCACTGTGCATAATAGATTCTGTCTATTCTATAGGGGTAAAATATGAAGGGACAAGGCATACAGTAATAAAATATTGTGACTACTATGGATTACAAAGAATCAGGTTCAATCGGGAATCTATCCCGTTAACCGAAGACCAGGAATCTATAGAACACTTCATAAAGAAAATGGAATCTGATGGAATTGCATTCTTCGCTGATACTGTATTCCGTAATAGGCAGAGAACGTCATCGCGGGATGGCATTCTAAAGGCTGATGCCGTTCTGTGTTTTGCGAAAGTGCTTAAGGAATACAAGGTTAATTATTTTCAGGATATTCACAGGGTTGTTAACAATACTGAATTTGAAAAAGACATCAGGAAGATACATGGACAGAGCAGTGGTATCTCTCTTAAATATTTCTTTATGCTGTCCGGATCAGAAAATCTGATCAAACCAGACAGATGGATTAAAAAATTCATAAAAGATGCAATCGATAAGAATGCAAGTGATGAGGACGCTCAAATGCTGCTATCCGGAGTCTGCGAGAAACTGAAATTCAATTATCCGCATCTGACGCCCAGACTACTTGATAATGTAGTATGGAATTATCAAAGGGGCAAAGAGGAACGAAAGAAAAACAAAAAGAACAATAAGAATAAGGATTGCATCATATTTAATGGAGCCACAAGCAAAGATAGTCTGAATTTTTTAGACGGTCGGGAAAGAAAGATCACTGGTCGAATAGTGTGTCCGGATGATGGTAGATTAGAAATAACCATTAATAAAAATCAGGACCATGGGGTGCCTCTTGTGCATGGAGTCAGAGTTGCCATAACCGTCTTGATTGATGGTGCAACTTATGAGGCCGGCATGAGAATTACGGGCCAGGGAATTCCGTGGATTTGTCCTGACCTGCTTGACTTCCAAGGTCAAAAGGTCCGTCTTGCCGATGTGCTGAGGAAGTCCGGTTTCGAAAAAGGACAAAAGGTATTTCTCACGGAATATAAAGACAAAGCATTTAAAATTGATCATATTAAGGAGGAAAGTAAAATGTCCTGGTGGGAAATCATTTTAAATAGAGTTAACAAGGGCGATGTCTTGGATACCCCTGGAAGAGGTATGGCGGGATTAAAGAAAGGGACCTTCATGATGGAGGATATAAACACGGAAATTATTTATGTTCATAGCGGGAAGTCTCGGATACCACTTGAAAAAAAATGTTTCGATGCAATTGAAAAAGCTTTTCAAGAAAATGCGAATTTATATCTTTTTGTTGCATCATTACATGACAAACCTTTAGCCGGAAGCGCGGATGAATTGATTCGCAATGTAACGGGATCAGACCTTGCCAGAGGAAACTATATCTGTTCAATATTGCAGTATTGCGGTCTGGTTCAATACAAGATGAAAGGAACTAAAAAAGCGATAGTTCTATAATAATGCTCAACCAACTATGGGAGAATTGAGGAGGCTTGCAATGTTAATAGATCATGTTTGTTATAATACAAGTAACAGACACCAAACGTAATGAAAATATGAAGGATAATTATTAGAAAGGAAAAATCAAATGGCGCTGAAAAATGATATATTGCAAGCATCGCGAAGGATAGGAATTGATCCTTATAATGACCCATTTAAACCAAGTGAATTGAGACTGAATGAACCTACCCCAGTTTAACGGACACTTCAAAAAGTATACAGATGGGTATACAATGAAGAAGAAAGGAGTGTCCGATGAGCAAGCAGAGGCAGAGGTTCAGCCGGGAGTTTAAGCTGGAAGCAGTTCGGTTAATGGAAGAAGGAAAGAAGCCACCCGCGGAACTGGCCCGGGAGCTGGGGTTGAGGAGAAACCAGCTTTACAAATGGAAAGAGAAGGCAGATCAACATGGAGTCAACGCCTTTCCGGGCGCTGGACGGCGATTGGCATCCGGTCCGGAGTCGGGAGAGACTGCCCGGTTGAGGCGGGAGTTGGAGAAGGTTAAGGAAGAGAATGAAATCTTAAAAAAAGCCGCAGCGTTCTTTGCGCGGGAGTTGAAGTGAAGTATCGGTTTATCCGGTCGCAGAGAACGCAATACAGAGTAGCGGTGATGTGTCGGTTGCTGGAAGTATCCAGAAGCGGCTATTATGATTGGGTGGATCGTCCGGAGAGCAACAGGGAAAAGCGTCACCGTGATTTAATGGTTAAGATCCGTCAGGCGCATATAGCCAGCAGGAGGATCTACGGTGCACCGCGCATTCACGGCGACTTGGTTGATCAAGGAGAACGGGTTGGTCGAAACACAGTGGCCTGGTTGATGCGGAAAGCAAACATTCAATCAAAGGTGCATAAACGTTTTGTGGTGACGACCGATTCCAGAAGGACAAAGAAACCCGCCGGGAACTTACTAGGCGGAGAATTTACATCAGAAACAGCGAATCGGAAGTGGGTATCCGATGTGACGTTTATCCCGACCCGGAAGGGTTGGTTATATTTATCGGCGATTATGGATCTATACTCCCGGATGATTGTGGGCTGGTCCATGGGAGAGAAAAACAGTACCGAGCTGGTCGAAGATGCTTTGAAAATGGCGGCGGATCACAGAAAGCAAATTCAGGGGGTGATTTTACATTCGGATCAGGGCGCGCAATATGCTTCGACATCTTACCAGCAGCTGTTAAGCAAGCTGGGCATCATCTGCAGCATGAGCCGGAAAGGCAACTGCTGGGATAACGCTGCGATGGAGAGCTTTTTTCATTCGTTGAAGACCGAGTGTGTTGGTTTTGAGGATTATAAGACAAGAGCGGAAGCCAGAAGCAGCCTGTTTGATTACATTGAGCTTTTTTATAATCGCAAACGTAGGCATTCTGCGTTAAAGTACAGAAGTCCCATGGCATTTGAAAATGCCGGGGTTGTCCCTTAACCAAAGTGTCCGTTTTCCTGGGGCAAGATCAGAATGCATCTAAATATGGCTCCTTTTCAGATTACTGTGCGGATACTGAATCGTCAAAATGGAATTCAAATGTTATATTGAGACCAGTCGAATTACGGAAAGATGGTAAACCTTTAAGATACCTTTTAATTAAATAATGCAGGAGAAAGTTAAAAAACGAATTTTGAAATTAGCGAAAAGAGAAAGTCAATGAGAAAAAAAATGATGCGGATATTTATGGTTCTTGCACTGATGATGGTCATAACTGCATCAGGGAACACCGCAGGTGTTAACACGACGTTGCAGAAAGCAAAATCGGGCGATCCGGTCGCCCAGATCGTACTGGGAACCATGTACTACGAGGGCCATGGCGTCACTAAGGACTACAAGAAAGCTTTTGAGTGGTTTGCCAAGGCTGCCGAGCTGGGGAACGCCATGGCCCAGCACAACCTAGGGGTCATGTATGCTCGCGGCAACGGCGTCCCGCAGAACCACAAGAGAGCGTTCGAGTGGTATACCAGAGCCGCCGAGCAGGGATTTGCTGACGCCCAGCACAACCTGGGTCTCATGTATGACAGTGGCCTTGGTATCCCGCAGGACCACAAGAAAGCTTTCGAGTGGTATGCCAAGGCTGCTGGGCAAGGTTTGGCCGATGCCCAGTGCAACCTGGGGATCATGTACTTCGAGGGCCACGGTGTGCAGCAGAACCACAAGAAAGCATTCGAGTGGTATGCCAAGGCCGTCGAGCAGGGGGTTGCCGATGCCCAGTATAACTTGGGACACATGTATTGCCATGGCTACGCTGTCCCGCAAGACTATAAGAAAGCGGCTGAACTGTATACCAGGGCCGCCAGGCAGGGAGTTCCTGTCGCCCAGTATGATCTGGGGCTCATGTATGTCAAGGGCCACGGCGTCCCGCAGGACTATAAGAAAGCGGCTGAACTGTATACCAGGGCCGCCGAGCAGGGATTTGCTGACGCCCAGTGCAACCTGGGGATCATGTACCTCAATGGCAATGGCGTTAGGCAGGACTATGTTCAAGCCTACAAATGGTTTATTACTTCTGCAGCACAAGGTCTTGAATCTGCCAGTAGGAATAAAGATGTTTTAATCAAGTACATGACTCCAGCCCAAATAACCGAAGGTCAGAGATTAAGCCATGAAGCCATGGGGAGGGTGAAGCACAAATGAGTATGATCGGATACATCATTTAAAATGTGAGAGGACGGACTTGACTTGACAGTTTGATAGGAAGGGTGGTCAGTTACCTCCTGGATTGTTTCGCAGCAATCAAAAAAGGAGGATATTTAAAAATGACCACCCAGGAAAAGCTTATCAGAAACAAATTGAGTTTGCTAGAGTTGGCGGAGTATTTGAAGAACGTCTCGGAAGCATGTAAAATTAACGGTGTATCGAGACAGCATTTTTATGACATCAGGAAAGCCTATGAGGAAGAAGGGCTGGAGGGTCTTCGGGAGAAAAGCAGAAGGAAGCCTTGCATAAAGAATCGGGTGGCGCCGGAAGTTGAAGAATCTGTCATCCGGATGGCCTATGAATACCCGGCATATGGACAGGCCCGAACCTCGAATGAATTACGGAAGAACGGGACCCTAATTTCTTCTGGTGGCGTTCGAAGTATTTGGCTGCGCCACGGTCTGGAGACCTTTAAGAAGCGTTTAAGCTTTTTGGAGGAGAAAGCAGCCAAAGAAGGCATCGTCTATACGGAAGCGCAATTGGCGGCATTGGAAAGTGCCAAGCGGGAGAGAGAAAGCTCTCCGGACGAGATCGAGACGGCGCATCCGGGGTATTTAATCAGCCAGGACACCTTTTATGTTGGCTACTTAAAAGGCGTTGGGAGAATATACCAGCAGACCGTTGTGGATACCTATTCATCGATTGCGTTTGCCAAGGTTTATACAGCCAAGGTTCCTGTAACGGCAGCTGACGCTTTGAATGACAAAGTTCTTCCATTCTTTGAGCAGCAGGCCATCCCTGTTTTACGGGTGTTGACGGATCGTGGGACCGAATATTGCGGATCGCCGGATAAGCATCCTTATCAGCTTTATTTGCAACTGAATGAGATTGATCATACAAAGACCAAGGTCAGAAGTCCGCAGACCAACGGGATTTGTGAGCGGTTTCACCAGACAATTTTAAATGAGTTTTATCGGATTGCTTTTCGGAAAAAGATTTATGGCGACCTCGAAACCTTGCAAACTGATTTGGACGGGTATATGAATCATTACAATCATGAGCGGACACATCAGGGGAAACGTTGTCAAGGCAGAACCCCGATGCAGACTTTTATTGACGGCAAAAGGTATTTTGCCCAGAAAAATTTGAATGATTTGGTAGCAGCTTAAAACCCGCGGACAATCCGGGGTAACTGGCCACTGTCAACTCAAGTATAGTTCAGGACATTTAAAAAAGGTGACATGCACTTGCACACAATTCATGTAAATTTAGCGCCCTAGACAGAGTATTATATTTTCCTCCAAATAAAAAAAGCCGTATAAGCCAAATCCTAAGCTTATACGGCTAATCAATCACATTCTTGCCATTAAAGGGGTCGCAAAACTAACCGTCCCCCGCTCCATTTTTTCAAGCCGGCGAGTTTGCATTCCTTCCGGATCCATTTTGTCAGTTCCCTGGTTTGCTCCAGGATTCCACTGAACGCAGGAAGCCCCCGCAAGCGGTTCCAATACTCTTCAGCTACCGCAGGCCTGCGGTGACGTATATTGTCACGCACTACCGCCTTTATCTCCCTGTATGACTTCTTGGAGAGAAAGGCAGTGTAATTCCTGCCCGCTCTTGCTCTGGCAATCTTGATCTCGATCATGCTACCCACGGCAAAGATCAAGGGTTCTGCATCGAGACGGACAAACTTATCTGCATCCGGTCTTTCCTTGACTTCGCCCTCTGTGCATAAAACCAAACCCACATTTTGCCAGCGCAGGTATGCAAAATTAGCCTTTCCGGCACGCTTGCTCCGGTAACGCTGGTCTTTGTTCTGTCCAGCCTCCGGATATTTGTCCTGAATTTTTCTGTCAATGGATTCCACTTTCGCGATCTTTTTAACCGGGATCACGAAAGAACTGTATTCGACATATCCGTGCCCTGCGTGGTTCAGCACGAGCTTCACAAAATCTTTCCAATCGTCAGTCACCATAGTATCACCTCCCGGTAATTTGATGGTAAGCCTCCCGGCCAACCCCTTGGAAACCGTCCAATACCTGAACGGCTTTCAAGGGGCGGGGAATTGCCTGTTTCCCCTGTTGTTCAAGAATCCAAGATCGTGGATGTCACCTTTCCCGTGCCCATTTTTTACGATCGGTGCCAGCCGATCGGGCTCGGCCCCGGACTGCCCGGCCCGGTGCCTCAACGGTATTCAGTGGCGCTTATCGGGCCTCGTACACGCTGATGCGTGCCGTTCGGCCGTTACCTGCTTAGGCTATCAGGAGTTTTGGGGTGGACAGGTGTCGCTCTTCCACGTTGCGGCTGGTTGCGGACGAATCTAGAAGTTCCGCCTTACTTACCTTTCGGCTTTCAAGTCGCACACAACGTTTCGAGGCAGCTTGGGCCTAGCACCTTTGTACCCCTTACCGGATTGCATCCTCGCCGTCAGCGGTCGGATGCTTGAAGGGTTGAGCTGTTTATTTGCAGTTGTTACCAGCCGCAAACTCCCCCTTCCGGCAGGCTTCGGACATTACTGCCCGCATCCCGTGCGGATTTACACCGCTTCCTGAGAGTTTCGCAGTCGCCCAGTTTCCGTGATCTAGTGGGTAGAAGCACTCCTTCGAGCGCAGCCCCCGTTCCCACCGGACAGGCTGTTTTCACAGCATCCGGCGAGGTCCCCAGTCGGCTATTTAACTGGCTGGCAGCCAATCATTGACGCCGCTGGACCCGTCCTCCTCGAAATGGCAAATCCCGAGTGGACGAGCGTGATCCTGGTTTCCTGAAATGACTTTTGGAATTTTATGCTATGTCTGTCGTTGTCGCCCCCGATTCCTGGGTGACAAGAAAGGTAAGGTGGCAGGGAGGATCCCCGTTATTCCACCCTCATTTTGATGCTCACTTAGTCGTCATATGCACGACAAAAAAACGTGCAATTTCTATACTGATTTACGAAAGAATGATTTATTCGCCCGCAGGGCGCAGATATCCTAATGACAACATCCTGATTTTCCGGTTTGCACCGTTGCCCTCTAAATTCTTATAGAGGTTCGCGTTCTGCCATCGTAAGACTTTTTCGGTGTCTTACTTTTTTTCATCTCGTAAAGCTTGCTAGGCTCTACATCCCTTTTTTGTGGCTGAGCATCGGCAGCCAGTGACTGGTTCGACTCGAGCACTGCCCTTTACAGTGTGATCTCGATATCTACTGAAATGTATATGTTGAAAGTATTCTAAATTTGGCGAAAAATTATGTCAAGGATTATTTTAGGAATATTTATAATCATAGGGGCTGCCCAATCGTTTCACCTACAACTGTTTACAAGAGGTCAATGTCCAAGACTGAAGATTAGCATTTGAAAAGGAAGTATCTCTGACAAA
>MWDG01000020.1 GCA_002070455.1 Deltaproteobacteria bacterium ADurb.Bin151 | reverse complement strand
CCCTTTCCTTAAACATCGTTAAAAGCGGACATATCATGTGCTACAAAATAGGACTTTTCTATTTGCTACTAACAGTTCTGCTTACCGTTCATTGCAGGCAGAAAAAAACAAAGGAAAGGGAATATGAAACCAGTGATTACCATTGATGGACCTGCCGGGGCCGGTAAAAGCACCGTCAGTAAGGCACTTGCCACGAGACTTCAATTCATTTACCTTGACACGGGAGCATTATACCGCGCGCTTGCCTATAAAGCGCTCAAATGTAAGGTTGATGTGAACGATCCTGATGAGCTCGGGCAGTTGTGCTCAAGTACCGATGTCATTCTGAAAAACGAGAATGGGGTGATGACGGTTTTTGTCGATGGAGAAGATGTCGGAGATAAAATCCGGACGGAAGAAGTTGGACTGGCTGCTTCCACCCTGTCTACATTTCCTGTGGTGCGGGAAAAATTACTTCATCTGCAGAGAGAAGCAGGCGCCCGGGGTGGTATTGTGGCGGAAGGAAGAGATATGGGGTCAGTTGTTTTTCCTGATGCTGAAATCAAGATTTTTCTGGATGCCGGTGCCGGTGAGAGAATACGCAGGCGTCATGAAGAACTTGTTCAGAAAAACAAACCGGTGGTGCTTTCAGACATATCCAGGGACATGCAGGCAAGAGATTATCAGGATTCGCAAAGGAAAATAGCACCTCTGATCGCGGCTCCCGATGCAATAATCATTGATTCGACTTCTCTAAATGTTTCACAGGTTGTCGAAAAAATTCTTGAGCATATATCCGGTATTCATGACTGAAGACAGGGTGATAAACGAAATACAGCGGTTTTTTGATTTATCTTGCTATTTCATTTTCTGTATGTTAGGCACACAAGATTAAAAGTCTTATTAAATTTAGGGGGTATCAGGTTAATGGTTAACAATAACAACACAAACTTATCTAACGAAAAGGAGGTTAAGACCGACTCTTCAATTTCCGGCACTCATCCGATGCCAAACCAGTCAAGGGAAGAAGATATGGGTTTCAAGGAACTCTACGAACAAAGTCTTAATCAGTTACAGTATGGGGACATTGCCCGGGGCAAAGTGGTTCAGATAACGGCGGACACTGTCATGGTGGATGTGGGGTGGAAAACGGAAGGTTTTATCCCGATCAAGGAACTGAAAGACGCAGAGGGGAACCTGACTGTGTCCGAAGGTGATGATATAGAAGTATTTATTGATAAGCGTGATTCCGAGGGGAATCTTGTTCTTTCACATGAAAAAGCGGCTAAACTGAAAGTCTGGGATGACATTAAACATGTAAGCGAAAATAATCTTACAATCAAAGGGACCGTGGTAGAGAAAGTGAAGGGCGGTTTATCCGTTGACATTGGCATCATTGCGTTTCTTCCCGGATCACAGATAGACGTCCGTCCGATAAAAGACCTGGAACAGTTTATTGGTCAGACCCTGGAGTTTCAGATCCTGAAGTATGATCGTAAACGCAATAACGTGGTCTTGTCCAGACGATCCATTGTGGCCACCGAAAGAGAAAGTGAAAAGAGAGAAACGCTCAACAATATTGTGGAAGGCAACATCATAGAAGGTGTTATCAAGAATATTACGGATTATGGGATTTTTATCGATCTCGGCGGAATTGACGGTCTGCTCCATGTGACCGACATTTCCTGGGGTAGAATAGCCAAACCCTCTGAAATATTCCATAAGGGAGATAAAATTAAGGTCAAGGTGCTTTCATTCGATCGCGAAAAAGAAAGAGTGTCTCTGGGATTGAAGCAGCTTCATGATAACCCGTGGGAGCATATTTCGGAAAGATATCCGGTGGGGGCTCTGGTACAGGGCAAAGTCGTTAACCTGACGGACTATGGTGTTTTTATCGAACTGGAGCCTGGCGTTGAAGGATTGGTGCATATATCTGAAATGTACTGGACAAGGGAAATCAAGCATCCGTCCAAAGTGATGAACGTGGGTGACACAGTCAACGTGGTGGTGCTGGAGGTTAATCCGGAGGCAAAGAGAGTGTCTTTGAGTCTGAAACAGACCACAGCCAATCCATGGGAAAAACTCAAGGAAAAGTATCCGGTCGGCACCATTGTGAAAGGCCTTGTTCGCAACATTACAAATTTCGGGGTGTTCGTCGGAATAGAAGACGGGATCGACGGTCTCGTGCATGTGTCGGATATTTCCTGGAAGCACCGGGTTACACATCCATCCGAATACTTTAAAAAAGGGCAGGAAGTCGAAGCAGTCGTATTGAACATTGACGTGGACAACGAAAAATTTTCTCTGGGTATCAAGCAGATCGAAAAGAACCCATGGGAAGAATTGCCTAAAAAATATGCGCCGGGAAGTGTGGTAACCGGTAAGATCACCAACTTTACAGACTTTGGAATTTTTGTGGAAATTGAAGACGGCATTGAAGGTCTGGTGCATATTTCAGAGATCAGTCAAAAGAGAGTAAAATCATCCGCCGAGCTATACAATGTGGGAGATGTCGTGTCCGCCGTTGTGAAAAGCATCGATGTGAAAACAAAGAAAATCCGTTTAAGCATTAAGGAAATGGAAGCACCGGCACCGTCTCCGGCTTCAAACCATCAGTATCTCAACAATCGGGAAAATATTGGTTCGAATCTCGGACAGGCACTGGCTGATGTAAAAATCGGCAACCAGACCAAGGAATAAGAGGAATGAGAAAACATCCGGTCATGTCAGGGTTGCTTTTGCTGATTGTACTTGGTTTTGTTTTTTATTTAATCTTTTACAGAGCGGGTGCGCAGACTGGAAGCGCCAGCGCGAAAAGATTTTCCCTAAATGACAAAGTCGGTGTTTTGCCGATAGAGGGACTGATTACCGATTCATTTAAAATCAATCAGCAGATTGATGAATTTGCAGAGGACAGTTCCATTGTGGCCGTCGTTGTGCGGATTAATTCGCCCGGAGGCAGTGTTGGCGCGGCCCAGGAAATCTATGACGCAATTCTTGAACTCAAAAAAAAGAAAAAAGTCGTTGTGTCGATGGGGTCAATTGCCGCTTCGGGAGGATTGCTGATTGCCTGCGCGGGTGACAAAATTGTGGCCAACCCGGGGACCATTACAGGCAGTATTTCTGCGATTATGCAATTTGCCAATCTTGAAGAACTCATGAAAAAAGTGGGTGTGAAATCATCGGTTGTAAAAAGTGGACCCTACAAAGACATCGGCTCACCGATGAGGGAGATGACTCCCGAAGAACAGGCGATTGTCCAGGAACTGGTTGATGATATATACAACCAGTTCATTGATGTCATTGTCCGCAATCGGAAACTGACCCGTGAGCAGGTTGCCGCAATAGCGGATGGTCGCGTTTTTTCCGGCCGTAAGGCCAAGGAATATGGTTTGGTGGATCAATTGGGAAATATGGACGCTGCGGCGAAGCTTGCCAGTGTTTTGGCCGGCAAAGACGGTCAGTACGAGCTGGTGTTTCCCAAAAAGACAGGCCGGGGTATATTTGATTTGATGTTTGAAAGTGCGGCCAATTCACTCAATCAAGCACTCCGCGAAAAGTCCGAATTCACCAGAACAGGTGTCAGTTATCTGTATCAACCATAGTTTCCGGACGGCAGATTTTATGACCAAGAATGAATTGATCAAGAAGACTCAGGAAAAATTTAAAACCTATTCGCAAAAAGATATCGCTTTGGCGGTACAGACCATTCTCGATTCCATGACAGGCGCATTGAAAAGAAACGAAAGAATTGAGATTAGAGGATTCGGAATATTTGTCATGCGTAAAAGAAAGCCCAGAATCGGACGCAATCCGAAGTCAGGTGCGGCAGTTTCCCTGGGTGACCGTCTGGTCCCTTTTTTTAAAACAGGAAAAGATCTTCGATTGAAAGTTGATCAGAAAAGATGACTTACAAGAATATCATCCTTGACAAGAAAAAATCATACGCTGTTATTAAATTTAACCGTGCGCATGAAATGAACGCTCTATGCAAGGAAATGAGGCTGGAGTTTAATGACGCCCTGCTGGATGTCGAGACAGATCAGCAGATGAATGCTTTATTAATTACCGGAGGAGAGTATGTCTTCTCCGCCGGAATGGATATCAAGGAAATGGCGTCCCTCTCGAATGTGGAGATTGATGACTACTTCGAATCAATGAAGAGATATCTGAAAAAGATTTATTCATATCCGAAGCCGGTGATTGCCGCAGTTGGCGGGATTGCGTTGGGTGGCGGATTCAATATCGTGACGGTTTGTGATCTGATCGTTGCATCTGAAAGCGCTATTTTCTGCCACCCGGAGCTTAAATTCGGTTTAAGTCCTCTTTTCTATCCATTAAGCCAGATTGTCGGTGTAAATAAAGCAAAGGAAATTGTCATGCTGGGTGAGCCTATCGGCGCGAATGAAGCAGAAAGAATTGGCCTTGTGAATAAAGTGGCGCCTCCTGAAAGGTTCATGAGGGAGGCTGAGAAAATAGCGGAAATATTATCTTCAAGGTCCGTCAAGGCTCTTGAAGAACTGAAAAATATTTGTTCTGTTGTTCCGAGGATGGATAAGATTGCCGCTCTGGATTTGGAGATGTCCATCAACGGGATGCTGTTTGCCCGTGATGAGCGCAAAATCCACATGAACGAAGTGCTGTTTTTGGAAAAATTAAAAAAGAAAAAACAAAATTAACTTCCCTTTACAAGATCAAAGCCCAGCCTTAACATTCAAAAACTCCTCTGTCAAAGATTCGCGGTCATGTTATGTCACGATCGCATTGATATTGAAAGGTAGCTTATTACCACAGGGATGATCAATTCCTTTCGTTCTTTCGAACAAAAGATTTTTTTGAAAAGTGAGAAAGCTTAGAGGTTGTCCCAGTCGTTTCCGGGGGCCGCGAAATCTTTCAGCTGGTCTCTTCGTTTTTTATGCTGAAGCTTTTTAAGGGCTTTGGCTTCGATCTGGCGAATTCGTTCCCGGGTAACACCCATCATATCACCGACTTCTTCCAGCGTGAAGGGGCCGTAGTTACAGGCAACCCATGTGCAGTTCAGAAACGCCTCGTTTTTCAGACGCCACTCACAGGTTGTGTCGGTGCATATTTCTGTTATTAAAACACCCTTTTTCTTGCAAATATAAGTGTTAATCATCCAGTGATCCCTTCGCTGTATAAATTTGAGGGTAACTTATTGTTCCTTGTTTGTTTTGTCAATCCTTAAGATAAAATTATTTTTGCAATGAAGATAGATGAATAGAGGCTGTTAAGAGTAAATGCATAAAATACCGAAGATGGTTCTTTAATTAAAAGAATACTTTGTCGGGCGGACGTCTTTCGGGCACATATTGATGGGGAATCTTATCGTCATTCCAGTCCTTTGAAACATAGAGATTGCAGAAACAGCTGCCGTATTCTTTTACATCTTCGCTCCTGTATGCACAGGGGCATATAATATCACGGTCTTTTTCCCGGTCTCCTGAGGCCAGGCGACAGGGACAGGATGAATAACCGTAGCGTTCTTTATTCACCAGAAGATCCTGAAGAATGGAAAGAACCCATTTCTTGTCTTTGTTAAAAAAGTAACCTTTCGGTTCCTGAGCTTTTTTTAAAAGATCGTACAGCTCTTGAGCCGTCATGAGAGTCCCAAAGCCTCCCTGATGTCCTTTTCTTTGAAACCAACGATAATTCTGTCACCAATGATGATGGTTGGGAAAGAGCGTTGCGGGTTAAATTGAATGACTTCATCCAGGGCAGCTTCTCTGTCCGCACCCTGAAGCAGATCAACATCGGTTGCATCAAAAATAATTTGATTTTCATTCAGGAATTTTTTTGCCGCTTTACAATGGCTACATGTACTCAAAGTGTAAATTTTTACCTTTTTTGCCATTTTATGTCCTCCGTAAATTCTGTGTTTTATATCTTTATTCTCATGAGAATGTCAAGCGGATAGTCGCGAAATCAAAGGCAAAGATTTATTGACAAGAAGGAGCAATTCATATATCAACAAAACCTCATTTGAAGAAAGAAAAATACTTTATGAAACATAATAGTATGATTGCCCGCGAAGGATTCCCGTTTATTGTCATTTCCATCATTCTGACAGTAATTGCTGCGTTTTTCGCCATTACCTGGCTGGCAGTCATTTTGACGGCCATCACGGTTTTCATCATCTGTTTTTTCCGTAACCCCGAAAGAAATTTTAAAGATGAAGAAAAACTGGTAATCAGCCCGGCTGACGGCAAAGTTATCAGGATAGAAGAGGTTGATGTTCAGGGAACCATTTCCGGAAAATTCAAAAAAATTAGTATTTTCATGAACGTTTTTAATGTTCATGTGAATCGTGCCCCGTACAGTGGAAAGATTGAGAAAATTTGCTACCACAAGGGTAAGTTTCTGTCTGCCAACTTGGACAAGGCTTCCACAGAAAATGAACGCAATGAAATCATGATACGCACCCAAGACGGCCGCATGCTTTGGACGGTTCAGATTGCTGGCCTGATCGCAAGGAGGATCGTCTGCTGGACAAGCGAGGGGGTCTCGATCAGCAAAGGCGAACGATTCGGTCTGATCCGCTTCGGGTCCCGTGTTGAAGTATTTTTACCTTCTGACTCCCGGATTGTTGCAAAACTGGGTGCCCAAGTCCGGGCGGGACAATCACCTCTGGGATACCTCTCATGAACGAAGAACAACGGCAACTCAGAAAAGCAAGACTTAAAAAAGGCATTTATGTTTTGCCGAACCTTTTGACAACAGCCAGTTTATTTGCCGGATTTTATTCAATCATTGCCTCTGTACAGGAAAAATTTTATATCGCTGCTGTAGCTATTCTGGTCTCAATCGTTTTTGACAGTCTGGATGGCCGGGTTGCAAGAATGACAAACAGCACAAGCAAATTCGGAGCCGAATATGACTCTCTTTCCGACCTGATTGCGTTCGGCATGGCACCTGCGTTAATGGCCTATATCTGGGCAATGTCCTTTTACGGGAAACTGGGCTGGATGGCAGGCTTTCTGTTTGTTCTCTGTGGAGCACTTCGTCTTGCCCGATACAACATACAGATCGGTCTCATCGAAAGCAGGGTTTTCAACGGTCTTCCCATACCGGCGGCTGCTGGTGTCATTGCTACCACGGTTATTTTTTTAGATGACCTTGGTATTGATTACGGCGCTTTTCACAGCCCTTTTATTATGGTTCTCGTGTTTTCCCTGTCTGTTTTAATGGTCAGCAATGTGAAATATTACAGCGGAAAGGACATGAAACTTTTTTCCCGCATGCGGTTTATGGTATTTCTGTTACTTGTCGGCATTTTATTGATCATTATTTACAAACCGGAGGTGATGTTTTTTATCATTTTTGTTGGATATGCCGTGTCCGGTCCGATCTGGTGGCTGTTAAAATTAATTCAGAAAATGCGCCACAAGGATGTGAAACCAGGTGATGCTCCCAGCTAGGAAACATAACAACTGAATTGGTCAAATTCCAACGAGATCCTATGAGAATTTCCGGAGGTGAAGCAAAAGGAAGAACATTGAAGTTTCCTTCGTGGTCAACACAAAGACCGACAACGGATTTTTTGAGGGAAACACTTTTCAATCTTTTGGGATCACCGGCAGATATGGGTTTTCTGGATTTGTATGCAGGTTCCGGCTCCGTTGGCTTGGAAGCGGCGAGCCGTGAAGCAAAGGATGTTGTTTTTGTTGAAAAAAACAGGGAAATGATCGGTGTGATCCGTAAGAATGTCTCCTTGTGCGGTTACGAGGATCGATGCCTGATCATTCACGCCGACATTGAATCGGCCTTGCGTGATCTTTACAGAAAGAGAATCCGTTTTGATGTGGTTTTTGCCGATCCTCCCTATAATAAAGGATTTATCGGAGAAACAATTCGGTTGCTTGCACAATATCCTGTCCTTGGGGAAAACGGTTTCGTTGTGCTGCAGCATTCCATAAAAGAACAACCGGTCTTTTCAACGGAATGGCTCATAATTGATCAGAGAAAGTATGGAGATAATTTATTGACTTTGCTAAGGATGGGCGATGCATGAATACAGAAAAATTTGATAATAAAATTGCAATTTATCCGGGATCGTTTGATCCGATTACCAACGGTCATGTGGATATCATCAAAAGAGGGATTCGAATTTTTGATGAAATCATTGTGCTTGTCGCAAATAATTTCAGCAAGACGGCCCTGTTTACGGTAGAGGAGCGTTGTCAGTTTATCCGGGAGGTTTTCCAGGATTATCCGGGGATTCGCGTTGACAGTCATGACGGTCTTTTAATTGATTATCTCAAAAACTCGGGAGCCAACACGATTTTACGAGGAATGCGTGCTCTTTCCGATTTTGAATATGAATTCCAGATGGCCCTGATGAACCGTCGTCAGACAAAAAAAGTTGAAACCGTTTTTCTGATGAGTGGGTTCAGGTGGTTTTATACCAGTTCCAAGCTGATCAAGGAAGTCGCCAGTTTAGGAGGGTCGGTCAGAGGACTGGTTCCGGAAAATGTGCATCAGAAATTATTAGAAAAATACAACATCAATGCTAACGGGAGGTAAGTTTGTGAAGCTGGCTGGTAGAGTTGCAAAGGTAAAGCCATCGGAGACCCTGGCCATAACGGCGAAAGCCAACGCCTTGAGGGCAGAGGGAAGAGATGTCATCGGTTTCGGTGCCGGGGAACCGGATTTTGACACGCCGGACCATATCAAGCAAGCGGCCATCAAGGCCATCGAGGCCGGTTTTACAAAATACACACCGGTAGGTGGAACGGATGAACTGAAAGACGCGATCATTCAGAAACTGGCCGTTGATAATCATTTGGAATACAAACGTTCGCAGATTGTCGTTTCGTGCGGGGCAAAGCACACATTGTACAATCTGGCGCAGGTGCTCATTGAGGAAGGGGATGAAGTGATTGTTCCCGCCCCTTACTGGGTTTCGTATCCTGATATTGTTGTGCTTGCCGGTGGAACACCGGTCATTGTCAATACGTCGGAAAAAGAAGGCTTCAAGATGCAGCCCCGGCAATTAAAGGCCGCAATAACCACCCGCACTAAAGCACTTGTTCTGAACGGTCCATCCAATCCGACAGGCGCCGGTTATTCGCCGGATGACCTCAAAGCGCTTGCGGTCGTTTTGGCGGATACGGACATTTTCATCATTTCAGACGATATTTATGAAAAAATACTTTATACGAACTACCCGTTTGCGAATATGGCTATGGTTGATGAACGCCTAAAAGACAGGACCATTGTAGTTAACGGTGTTTCCAAAGCCTATGCCATGACCGGTTGGCGTATAGGTTACGCGGCAGGCCCGCAGGAAATCATCGGGGCCATGGTAAAAATTCAGGGTCAGAGTACCTCCAACCCGACGTCCATTGCTCAAAAAGCATCCGTGGCGGCTCTCAACGGCGATCAAAGCGTTGTTGAAATGATGGTCCGGGAATTTAAGAAAAGAAGAGATTACATCGTAGAAGCGCTCAATGACATTCAGGGCATATCCTGTCTGATGCCTGAAGGTGCTTTTTATGTGTTTCCCAATGTTTCCTCAATCTACGGAAGTTCCTTCGCGGGCAGGAAAATAGCAACTTCAACTGATTTTATTGAGTATCTGCTGGATGAAGCGAATGTAGCCACCGTACCGGGAGCAGCTTTCGGAAATGATCAGCATATCCGCTTGTCTTACGCCACTTCAATGAAAAATATCGAAGAAGGTGTCAAGAGAATGAAGAACGCTGTAGCAAAACTTTTTTAAAAGCCGTGGAAGGAAGGGAGAAATGGGGGGTATTTTCGGCGTAATTACACAGGACAGTTGTGTTCAGACTCTCTTTTACGGAACGGATTATCATTCACATCTGGGAACCGAACACGGTGGTATGGCTGTGTTTGGTGCTAAAGGATTTTACAACACAATTCATGGCATATCGCAGGCGCAGTTCAAGTCAAGGTTTGTAGACGATTACAAAAAAATGGAAGGGTACGCGGGAATTGGCGCCATTGATGACGAGTCCCCGCAGCCTCTTATTTTCCGTTCCAAATTCGGTGTTTATGCGGTGGTGGCCACGGGTTTGATCACCAACAAGAATAAACTGGTTGGTGAACTGCTCAATGAAGGAGCTTCTTTTACGGAGATGGCCGGGGGAGGTGTCAATAACGCGGAAATCGTCGCCTCCCTGATCAACCGCGGGGACAACATTGTCGAAGGCATTGCGTCCATGCGCGGCATCATTGAAGGATCGATCTGTGTTCTTGTGCTAACGGCTGAAGGCATTTACGCTGCCCGGGACAAAGTCGGACGTTTCCCCCTTGCGCTGGGCCAGAGCAAGAATCCGGAAAGAAAATCGTATGTCGTTGCGACAGAAGCCAGTTCTTTTGAAAACCTCGGCTATGAACTCAAGAGATTCCTGGGGCCGGGAGAGATCGTGCTGCTTTCGTCCGAGGGAATCAAGCAGCTAAAGCCTGAAGGAAACGAGAAAAGAATCTGCTCCTTCTTGTGGATCTATACGGGATCACCTTCATCCACATACGATGGTATCAGCGTGGAGCGAACCCGGGAACGATGCGGAATCTATTTGGCAAAGCGGGACAATGTTGATGTGGATTTTGTTGCGGGGGTTCCCGATTCCGGTGTCGGTCACGCCATTGGTTACGCAATGGAATCCGGCATTCCATACCGGCGACCCCTGGTAAAGTATACCCCTGGTTACGGCCGAAGTTATACACCGCCAACCCAGGAAATTCGTGATCTGGTTGCCACCATGAAGCTCAGTGCTGTCCGGGAAGTCATTAATGGCAGCCGGATGATTATTTGCGATGATTCTATTGTGCGCGGTACGCAGTTAAAAAACCTGACGGTGAAAAAATTATGGGACAATGGCGCAAAGGAGATTCACATCCGTCCTGCCTGCCCGCCGCTGATGTTTCCCTGCATCTATGCATCATCAACCCGTTCAACGGCTGAACTTGCCTGCCGTAAAGCGATGCGTGCGCTTGAAGGAAAAGATCTCGAAGATCCCTCGGAATACCTTGATCCCGGATCATCGAAACATGCAGACATGATTGACTGGATTCGTCGTGATTTGAATGTGACATCACTGAAATACATGACTATAGAAGATATGATTGCGGCCATAGGTTTGCCGGAAGACCAGTTGTGCCTGCATTGTTGGCTGGGAAAATAAAAAAGGAAAATCCGCGTTTGTTTCAAACATAAAAACGGCGGTTAACAGTGACGTTTATCATGGACTATCTGTGACTGCCGTTTTCTTGTCTTCTGCAGACCCGTCATTCCAGCAATATAAATTTGCCATTGCCCGGGACGTTTACAAATGTTATAAATTTAAAAATGATGAAGAGAGACAGACTATGCCTGGTGAACAGGTTTTAAAAAAACGACGAAAAGCAAGAGTCATCCAAGTCGGATCAGTCAAAATCGGAGGGAATGAGCCCATTGTCGTTCAATCCATGGCCAATACGGATACCCGCGACATTGAGGCAACCGTCAGGCAGATTCATGAATTGCAGGAAGCAGGCTGTGAGATCGTCAGGGTGGCCGTTTTGGATGAAGAAGCTGTTGAGGCGATACCGGCGATAAAAAAGCGCATACAGATCCCTTTGATTGCCGATATTCATTTTCACTACCAGCTGGCCTTGAAGGCCATCCAAAACGGTGCAGACGGTATCCGGATCAACCCCGGAAATATCGCCCCGGATAAAATCGCTGAAATTGTAAGACTGTCCAAAGAGCGTCAGACGGTCATTCGCATCGGCGTCAATGCGGGTTCCCTGCAAAAAGATCTGATTGATGAATATGACGGAGTGACCGCGGAAGCGATGTACGCAAGTGCTTTGCGCAATATAGAAATATTTGAGGACCTGGGATTTGAACTCATCAAGCTGTCCCTTAAGTCGTCAGATGTTCCGATGATGATCGAGGCCTACCGGTTGATCGCCGCCAAAACGGATTATCCTCTGCACCTGGGGGTTACGGAAGCGGGCACACTGGTTGATGCGGCCATTAAATCGGCCCTGGGCATCGGCACGCTCCTTTATGAAGGCATCGGAGACACCATTCGCGTTTCGGTAACCGGGAATCCTGTGCTCGAGATTCCCGTTGCATACAGTATTCTGCGGGCACTGAAAATTCGCAAAATCGGTCCGGAAATCATTTCCTGTCCCACCTGCGGAAGATGCCAGATCAATCTTCCGGATCTGGTGGAAACCATTGAAAAAGCTCTGGCCGGAAGAAAAGAATACATTAAGGTGGCACTGATGGGATGTGTGGTAAATGGTCCCGGTGAAGCTGCAGATGCGGATATTGGTATCGCCGGAGGCCGCGGATTCGGCATGATGTTTAAAAAAGGCATCGCTTATAAAAAAGTGGAAGAAAAGGATTTTGTCCCGATGCTGCTCGAAGAGATAAAATCCATGGATAACGAAAAATAAGGAGGCACAATGCGTTACTCGGAAATGCACCTGCCCACAGGAAGGGAAGTTCCTTCCGATGCAGAGGTTGTCAGTAATCAGCTCATGATTCGGGCGGGAATGATTCGAAAACTCACCAGCGGTATCTATTCTTATTTACCGCTGGGATACCGCGTGATTCGAAAGGTGGAACAGATTATCCGTGAGGAAATGAACAAGGCCGGGGCCCAGGAGGTTCACCTTCCGATGGTTCAACCCGCCGAACTCTGGCAGGAGTCAGGACGCTGGACTTTCTATGGCAAGGAGCTTTTGCGTTTTCGCGACCGCAATAACCGCGACTATTGCCTGGGACCGACTCACGAAGAGGTCATTACGGACCTGGTTCGTCATGATATTAAAACCTACCGGCAACTCCCCTGTAATTTGTATCAGATCCAGACGAAATTTCGGGACGAAGTGCGTCCGCGTTTCGGAGTGATGCGCTGCCGGGAATTCGGCATGAAGGACGCCTACAGTTTTGACGCGGATGAAGCGGGAGCGGAAAAGAGTTATGAAAAAATGTTTGCCGCCTATAATAATATTTTTCGGCGCTGCGGTTTGAAGTTCCGTTCCGTCGAGGCGGATTCCGGCAGCATTGGGGGGAGCTTTTCGCACGAGTTCATGGTCATAGCCGACTCAGGCGAAGATGCCATTGTTTTTTGTGAAAAATGCAACTACGCGGCCAATCTGGAAAAGGCGGAAATCGTGAAGCCCGCGGCGGAAGATCTTCAACAGAAAGAACAACCTGCAATGGAAAGTGTTGAAACACCGGATGTGCGTACGATAGAAGAAGTCAGTACCTTTCTGAATGTATCGCCCGAACAGATTGTCAAAACCCTGATTTTCAATGCAGACGGCAAGCCCTGTGCGGTCCTGATCCGCGGGGATCATGAGGTAAACGAAATCAAGGTCAAAAATTATCTGGGTGCCGCCGCGCTTGAGCTGGCCGATGATGAAATGATTATGAAGGCAACCGGGGCCCCAAGAGGTTTTGCGGGTGCTGTTGGCATCAAGGCCAGAGTGATTGCCGATTATTCAATTATGAACCTGGTGAATATGGTTACCGGCGCCAATAAAGAGAATTATCATCTGAAAAACGTAAATATCGGACGTGATTTCCAGGTGGAATCTTTTGCCGATCTGCGCGTTTCTCAGCCCGGTGACGCCTGCCCGCGCTGCGGCGGAGTCATTAAGTTTGTGCGGGGAATCGAAGTCGGTCATGTGTTCAAACTGGGAACCAAATACAGCAAAGCCATGAAGGCCGTCTATCTGGACCGCGACGGAAAGGAAAAAACCATGATTATGGGCTGCTATGGCATCGGGATCGGAAGGACCGTGGCCGCCTGCATAGAGCAGAACTTTGATTCCAACGGCATTATCTGGCCGATACCGCTTGCTCCTTTCACCGTGATTGTGACCCCCGTGAATATCAAAGAGTCAGACGTCATGAAAGCCTCGGAAGATATTTACAGGGAGTTGCTGGCCTGCGGAGTGGAATCCATTATTGATGACCGGGATGAACGCGCGGGAGTGAAGTTCAAAGATGCTGATCTGATCGGCATTCCTCTGCGTATTATCGTGGGATCAAAGAACCTGGCGCAGGGCAGGGTTGAATTGAAAATCCGCCGATCCGGCGAGAACAGGCTTTATGAGACCGGGAAGATTGTTGATGAAGTCCGGAAAATCATTGCCGCGGAAATGAATGCAGCCAATGAGGCGCTGTGAGGATAACCGGTAAATTTCATGCTGAGAATCAATGACATTCTTGACAAAGCGCAAACCTATCTGACGGCTGAAGAGCTGGAAATGATTCAGAAGGCTTATATTTATTCTGCCACGGTGCACCAGGGACAGGTCCGTTTGTCCGGTGAGCCTTATCTCACGCACCCCATGGAAGTGGCCGGTATCCTGGTCGACATGAAGCTGGATTCTGCGACGATCATCAGCGGACTCCTGCATGACACCATTGAAGATACCCTGACCACCAAGGAACAAATTGAGCGGGAATTTGGCAAGGATGTATCTTTCCTGGTGAGCGGACTTACCAAGCTGAGCCGTATTTCATTCGGTTCCCAGGAAGAAAGACAGGCGGAAAATTTCCGTAAAATGATACTGGCCATGTCATCGGATATTCGTATCCTGATGGTCAGGCTGGCTGACCGTATTCATAACATGAGGACCCTTCAGTACCAGAAGCCGGACAGGCGGGTTTATATTGCAAGGGAGACCATGGATGTCTATGCTCCGCTGGCCAACCGGTTAGGCATCAACTGGATGAAGATGGAACTGGAAGACCTTGCATTTCAGTATCTTTCTCCGGAAGCCTACGACGAAATTAAAACCAGGGTGGCCAAATCCAATGAATCCAGATATCTCTACACGGAAGAAGTAAAAAACATCATTTTTCAGGAGCTGGTCAAAGTTTCGATTCAGGGTGAAGTCGAAGGAAGAGCGAAACACCTGTATGGCATTTACAGAAAGATGCATGAACAGCATATCGATTTCGATGAGGTTTATGACGTCATCGCTTTCCGCATTATCCTTGATTCGGACAAGGAAAAAACATGCTATGAAGCACTCAGTATTGTTCATGCCTTATGGAAACCGATTCCCGGCCGGTTTAAAGATTACATTGCCATGCCCAAGCCCAATAACTATCAATCCCTGCACACGGCTGTGATCGGTCCGCACGGGGAAAGAGTTGAAATCCAGATCAGGACGAGGGGCATGCATGAATGGGCGGAAAAAGGAATTGCTGCTCACTGGCGATACAAGGAAGGGCGGGCATTTCAGGATGATGAAGATACTCAGATCAAGAAGCTGCGCGAGGCGCTGGAAATCCAGCAGGATATCAAGAATCCTAAAGAGTTCATGTCCAATCTGAAAATGGCGCTTTTTCCCGAAGATGTGTATGTATTTACGCCCCATGGCGATGTGAAAACATTTCCCAAAGGTGCAACGCCCATCGATTTTGCCTACAGCATCCATACCGATGTCGGGAATCAGTGTATCGGTGCAAAAGTAAATCGCAACATCGTGCCGCTGCGTTATCAGCTGCAAAACGGTGATCAGATCGAAATTATCACACAGGCCGGGCATCATCCCAGTAAAGACTGGCTGAAATTTGTAGTGACCTCCCGTGCGATTTCCAAGATTCGCAACTGGATCAACCTGGAAGAAAAGAACAGTTCCCAGGCGCTCGGCAGAGATTTGCTGGACAAGGAATTTAAGAGAAACAACCTGAAATATTCATCCTGTGTCAAATCGGACGAAATGAAGAAAATCCTGGCAGAGCATTCACTTGCAACGCTGGATGATTTGATCTCACAGGTGGGTTACGGCCGGATTTCCCCCAGGCAAGTTGTTAATTCCTTTCTGGTGCCCGCGGAAGTGCCAAAAGGAAGTGAGAAACTGCCGGAAAAAACCAGAAAGAAGTCTGTTGCTCCTTCGCTGGGTATCAGTCTTACCGGCATTGATGACGTGATGGTCAAGTTTGCCAAATGCTGTAATCCGATCCCCGGTGATGAAATCTCCGGCTATATTTCACGAGGGCGGGGAATTACGGTACACACACAGAATTGTCCACACTTAAAAAAACTGGATATTGAGAGGATTGTTGACGTCAACTGGGATCTTCGTCAGAAACACGCTTATCCCGTGCATATCAAAGTTGTATGCAATGATCGTAAAGGGGTTTTGACAGAAGTCAGCTCCGTGATCTCCTCGTTTGACGTTAATATCAGCTATGCCCAGGTGGAGACAACAGACATGATTGCGACCTGTAGTTTTATCATTGACGTTTATGATTTGCATCAGCTCAATTCTATTTTTTCCGCTATCCGTCAGTTAAAAGTTGTCAGATCCATTGAAAGGATCCGCAAAGCCTGAAGACCGTTAAAACAATTTGGATGTTGACAAACCAATCCACTCTGCTATAAGCAGGCGCAATTTGAGCAGGGTCAGATAACAGGAGAATTTGATAAGATGATATTGGGCACATGTAAAAAATATTCAGTGATCTTATTTTCAGTCCTCATAATGTGTTTCCCGATGGCATTGCTTCATGCACAAACGGTAAAGCATGTTGTGGTCATTGATCCCGCCCACGGCGGGGAGGATGTGGGGGTTATCAGTGTTGACAAGACTCCTGAGAAGGATTTAACCCTTGCCATTGCCCGGGAGCTGAAAAAGGAACTGGCCGGGAACGCAGATATGGAAGTAATTTTAACCCGTGATTCGGACAAAACCATGACGGTGGCTGAGCGGCAAAAATATATTAAAAAAACACGGCCTGCTCTGGTGTTAACATTGCACATCAACGCAGGTTTTGGCAAGACCTCATCGGGATTTGAAATGTATTATCCGGGCTTTCAGGAGAAAAACGAAGCCTTAAAAAAGAAAACAAAAAAAGGTGACACTGGCAATGAAAATAAATATTTAAATGATACTGTGCGGTTGTCACGTCTGGTGCAAAAAAATCTTGATGTTTTATTCCCAAGGAAAGGCAGAGGTCTCAGGGAAGCTCATGTGCCGCTGGCCGATAACCTCGAACTGCCCGTGCTGGCGGTTGAACTGGGCTTTGCCACAAATCCTGAAGAAAACAAGAAACTGGCATCCGGCAAGACTCAAAAAGACATCGCCAGGGCGCTGGCCAAAAGTATAAAATCCTTCTTTTAGGAGAGATGTGTTTAAGAGAAATCAGGGTCGAAAATTTGATGAACTGCGACCGGTGAGCATGGTCAACCATTATTTGAACAATGTTCCGGGTTCCGTAATGGTTGAGTTCGGCAATACGAAAGTGCTTTGCGCCGCGTCACTGGAAGAGAAAACAGCAGCTTTTCTAAAAAATACAGGGAAGGGCTGGCTCACCGCCGAGTATTCCATGCTGCCCATGTCCACGCAGACCCGTTCAACACGGGAATCCGTGCGGGGCAAGCAAGGGGGCAGAACCCATGAAATACAGAGACTCATCGGCAGATCGCTTCGGGCCGTAACGGATTTAACCGCATTTGGTGAAAGAACCATCTATATCGACTGTGATGTTATTCAGGCGGATGGTGGGACCCGAACCGCCTCCATTACCGGTGCTTTTGTGGCACTGGTCGATCTTTTTAAACACATGGTTGGGCAGGGATTGATCAGCCAAATTCCCGTAAAGGATTTTGTTTCAGCAGTCAGCGTCGGAATAGTTCAAGATCAAGTATTGCTGGACCTGGAGTATGAGGAAGATTCTCAAGCTGACGTGGATATGAATTTTGTCATGACAGGCGCGGGTTTATTCATCGAAGTTCAGGGAACGGCTGAACATATGCCGTTTAGCCTTGGGCAGATGAACCGGATGACTGCCCTTGCGACAGAAGGCATCGAGCGGATCATTGCCTTGCAAAAGCAGATAGTGGGTGAAATCCGTTCATGAAAATGGTTTTTGCAACGAAAAATGAGGGAAAAGTCAAAGAAATCAGTGAAATGCTCTCCTCCATGGAAGTGGAATTGATGTCTTTGAACCATTTTGAATCATTGCCGGAAATTATAGAGGATGGTAAAACTTATCTGGAAAATGCTTTTAAAAAAGCTAAAATTATATCAGAATTTACGGGCGAAACTGTTCTGGCGGATGATTCCGGTCTGGAGGTGGATGCTCTGGGGGGAGAGCCCGGAATTTATTCAGCACGTTATGCAGGCGAAAGCGCGACAGACGATGAGAATAACGCCAGACTGCTGGACCGGTTAAAAGAAGTGCCCCTTGAGAAAAGAGGAGCATCTTTTTGTTGTGCGTTGGTGCTGTTCGAAACTAATGGAAATTATCATTCGTTTGAAGCACGCTGGCAAGGTATAATCATAGATGAAAGCAGGGGAGACAAAGGGTTCGGATACGATCCGATTTTTTTCTGTCCTGAATTGAATAAAACAGCAGCCGAGTTGTCTCCGGATATAAAAAACAAGGTCAGCCACCGGGGTCAGGCGTTTGCAAAGCTGAAAGATTATCTGGGGTCTATAACAAAATAAAATAATCGGGGCGTAGCGCAGCTTGGTAGCGCGCTTGCTTTGGGAGCAAGATGTCGCAGGTTCAAATCCTGCCGCCCCGACCAGTAATATCAAAAAGGAAAATGAGCAGAAGAAATCAATCAAAGAAACGGAAAAAAGGATTAATGTAATATATTATAAAAATGAGGCTATGTATATGAATTGTAAGATAAAAATATTTCATATATTCTGTTTTTTCATGATCCTGTCTTTTTCGCTCTTCTCTTTTACAGGCGTCTCCATTGCACAGGAAGAGGAACTCGATGAAAGAGTGAAGAATTGCATCAGTTGCTGCAATGCAAAGACTCAAGCCTGTTTTAACATCAATCCGGACAGAAGATTATGTGCCGTTGAATTGGAAGCCTGTGTCGCCACCTGCAAGTCGGAAGGAGAGTCTCCTTCTGAATGGAGTGATTGCTGGTCACAATCTGAGCCCTAATGTCCAAAACCGGAGAAAACCTTTGAATCGTGATATTGCGATTGACTATTTACGAAGCAGTGTTACCGTACTGGTTGTTGCTCATCACGCCGCTCTTGCCTACACAACCTTCAGTCATTATGATCCTGAACATTACATGCGATCCACTGCACCGGTTGTTGATTCGGTCCGTTGGATGCCTCTTGACCTGATTATATCCTGGAACGACATGTTTTTCATGGCCCTGATGTTCCTGATATCCGGGCTGTTCGTAGCGCCGTCGATTATGCGGAAAGGCGCCGGCCTGTTTCTATCTGATCGCGTAAAACGCCTAGGAATTCCTTATGTAATTGCTGTTACGCTGCTGGCTCCATTGGCTTATTACCCTTCCTGGCTATCGAGTAATGCAGTCGATCAGGGTAATTTTTTACGTGGTTTTTTCGCTCCATACGTCTGGACGGGGGGACCGGCCTGGTACCTCTGGCTTTTGCTTGCTTTCTGTATCCTTGTGGCCTTCACTTGTCAGATTATTCCCAATCTGATGAAGAAATTATCCTGGACAGCCTCATCCGCCAGAAATCTGGTTGTGGTTTTCCTGGCAGTCAGCCTGCTGACGACAATTCCCGTTCGCCTGATCGTTCCGCCTGAACAATGGATTGTTCTGGTAGGGCCGCTGAACGTTCAGGCGTGGAGACTCCTGTTTTATTTTTCCTGGTTTCTGATGGGCGTTTTTCTCGGAGCAGGAGACCTGGGGGAATCTTTGTCACGTGATCATCTCAAATATTGGCCGATTTGGATTATTGCGGGAAGTTTGGCCTTTGCGGGGCATGGAGTAATACTGGTAAAAGGGACTTTCTTGCCAGGTATGCCTTCATGGATCAAGAGTACCATTCTGGCGGCCCTGTATTCAATCAGCTGTACATTTATCAGTCTTGCCGCACTGGGGTTTGCCCGATCTTTTTTCAAAAAGGCCCACTACCTGGCCGATAGTCTGACCGGCAACGCATACGGCATTTATATTTTTCATTATGTTTTTGTGACCTGGACACAGTACTATCTGCTCACTGGGCCAATACCGGCAGTCTTCAAATTTCTGATTACGTTTCTTACCGCACTGACGGCAAGCTGGCTGCTTACGGCCCTGCTTCGCAGAACCATAGCAGGGAAGGTCCTTTAAACAACGTTTTTGGAGTTCAATAATGTCAATGATAAAAAAAAGCTTAATATTGGTTATGTGTTTTCTGCTGATTCCGGCCGTGATCTTTTCCGGTGAACGGCCGATGCCTCCTCTGGCCGTGAAAGCGGCAATGCTGGTGGACATGAATACAGGAAGAATTCTATTTCAGCAAAATTCAGAACGGGTCATTCAGCCCGCATCTTTGTCGAAAATCATGTCGCTTTATTTGATAGCAGAAGACATCGAAAACGGAAAAGCTGATTATACCGACCTGGTTACCGTCAGTGAACAGGCGGTTCATACAAACGGATCTAAAATCCTGTTTGAACCGGGGGAGCAATGCGAAGTGTTGGACCTGATCAAGGGGATGGCCATTTACTCTTCCAATGATGCCGCGCTGGCTCTGGCCGAGCATTTTGGCGGAAGTGTCGAGAAGTTTGTCCGGCGCATGAATGCCAAAGCCAGGGAAATGGGGATGAAACACACTCACTTTGTAAATCCTCACGGACTCCCGGATACTCAACAGACGACAACGGTCAGGGACATCTACATCCTTTCACGGAATTATCTGAATCGTTTCCCCAGCCTGCGGCAGATTCATTCCATCGAGATCTTTGTCTTCCACGATGCGGTGCTGCGTAATCGCAACGATCTTTTGCTGAGTTATCCCGGTGTGGACGGGCTGAAGACGGGATATGTGAAAGCCGCCGGATGTCATCTGGTTGCAACGGCCACGCGCGGCGATATGAGATTAATGGCCATTGTCCTGGGGGCAAAAAACGCCCGCATCCGTGCGCAGGAGATCACAAAGATGCTGGATTACGGCTTTGACCTGGTAGCAGAGAAAAGCAGGGGGCATCAATCCGGCGGCTGACACTCCCTTGTTTTCAGGGCAAATCGTTCGTCAGAAACTTTTCGTATCGTTCATAAAAACCGTCAGCCGATCCGCGTGGTATGCAAATCCGGTGAAATCCGGAGGGCAGGTGATATTGCTTGATTTCAGGGTTTAAATCTTTAATGACTTTAAAATGAGTATTGGCGGCCCGGGCGATAACATAAAGAGGTACGTTACGGGAAGTCGATAGTTCCACGGTATCAAAAGGTTTTTCCAGATAGTAATCTTCTTTGGACAGAACATAACCGAATTTATCCGGATTGGACATGATGATTTTTGCGGCCAGAATCCTAAAAACGTATCTGCTGGTTTCACTGTTCAGATATAGTTTGTAATAATCATCCACACGCTGCATCGTCATTTCCGATCTCAGACCGTTTTCGCCCATATTATAAGCGGCTGCCGCGAGGGTCCAGGAAGCAAACATGGAATAAAGGTTTCTAAGGTATTTTGCAGCCGCAGGTGTTGATTTGTAAATATTTCTTCTTTCATCGATGTCGTTGCCGACAATCAGCCCGTATCTTGTGCCGGTGCTAGGGATAAACTGCCAGGGTCCCGAAGCCCCCTTGTGAGAAAACGCCAGCGGCTTCAATGAACTCTCCGCGATGGTGATATATTTCAGATCATCCGGCAAACCGTTTTCTTTCAGTACCCGTTCGATTACAGGGAAGAATCGTTTGGCTCTTTTGAGCCAGAGAATGAGATCATCGCTGTTATCCAGTGAAATCAGCATTTCTCTTTCCAGACGCTCTCTGACGTCCGGATCGTCAAGCGGAACCGGTTCACCGCAGAAGTCAAGTGGTCCGGAGATCCTGATGGCTTCAATGATTGTCTGCCCGTGCGACATCTTTTCCGAAGCATAAGCGGTATGGGTGTATGCCGCGCTCGTAATGCTCAATAAACAGAGCGTAAGATGAAGCACCGTGTAAAAATTTTTTTTCAAAATCGAAACTCCATGGGAAACAGCCCTTTTATTCATGGCTGCAGGGATTCTTTTAAGCAAATCAATACATTTCTGGCGTGACGAATCATGCATATCCACATGATAAACGCTGGGAAACCAGTCCTCGATGACGGAGCTTGCGCTTGCAGCCATTAGAGAAAAATACTTACGAATTCCGAAGCGGACACCTGATTTTTATTCTTAATCGTTCTTTTTCCTTCCGCGTCATTGGTTATTGTACATTGTTTGTAGAGTGTACAGTTTCCCTTCGCGTCCGGAGAGAATCCCCTGCACACACGCAATACATCGGGGGATATTTCATCAATTAAAACGATTTTCCCGCTTCCTGATTTCAACCTGCCTAATTCGAATTTGCCGTCGATGACATGGAGGTCCTTTGAGGTGAATTCCTGCGAAACGATTTCGGCAATGTCCTTCACAAGCTCGACACTCTGTTTAATTTCGTCTTTGGTCAGTGCGCCGGTTTCTTCAAGGGCTTCGAGTGTAATCAGGGTGTCGACGTCCCCCTTGGTCCATGCCTCGACCACCCTGTGCAGATTCTTGCAGGGAGTTACGAAAGGATACCTTCTCCAGAAGCTTCCGGTCGCATTGTTCCTCCAGGTGAATTCAAGATTCGCAAGCGGCGATGATCCGGGAAACTCCGGTGCTTCCACCTGCATGCTCAACGGAACGGCTGGCTCCACGATCATTTCATTTTCGCGGATGGTGTCAATGTAATGCGTAGGAATGCCTTTGTCCTTGAGCAGGCGGAAGAAATGAGTGGCAAACCTGCTTGCGATGGCCCCTTTGCCCGGGATCTCTCCTACAACAACATCATATCCGGGATCAAAAACGGTTTTACCGTTCTCCACGTAACCGGTTGCTCTGTCCGTGAAGACAAAACGATACTTTCCGGTATAGGCTCCTTCTGTTATGTTAAAAACATCTTTTGATTTGCCTCTGTAAACAAGATTTTTATCCGTCATTTGAGTTTTCTCCTTAACAACCTGAAAGTAAGTCACAGATCTGAATCCGATAGTTCAAAACAGGGTTTCCCGTGCAAGTTGAAAACGCCTGCCGGGCCGTTGTTGTAAATAATGGTGAAACCGATACACGATTTTTCTGTTAAAATCTACAAATAATTGACCTCAGCGACAATGTATCCATGCCTGTGCTGTTCTGAATCATCATGGTCATCCAGTCTTTCGATGGATAGGCGCTGCCCCGGTTTTGCTGAAGAATTTCGCATTTTACCTTGACACTGTGGAAGGAAATTCCTATAGTTCGCCGCGAAAGAATCTTTCATCGCATGGTTCGTGATGGCGGAGGGAAGAACGATGATCAATACAGGGAAAAACCGGGAACACTGGGCAAACCGGGCAGGCTTTATTCTTGCTGCCGCGGGTTCGGCAATCGGCCTCGGAAATATCTGGCGGTTTCCCTACATGACAGGCGAGCACGGCGGTGCGGCGTTTATGTTGCTATACCTGCTGGCCATTCTGTTGCTTGGCTATCCTCTGATTGTGACCGAGATCGTTTTGGGACGAGCGTCGCAACGAGACCCCGTAGGGGTTTTTAAAGTTCTTGCCCCGAATACACCCTGGTGGCTGGTAGGGGCACTTGGTGTTTTTACCGGGTTTGTCATTCTTTCTTATTACGCCGTTGTGGCCGGATGGTCCCTTGCATACATTTACAAGGTGGTTATCGCAACAAGCAATCCGGGAATAGACCATGCCAGTATTTTTAAGAACCATATCAGCGGTGTATGGGAACCGATCATCTGGCAAGCCGTGTTCATGATCATGACGGTCGGCATTATCGCTGCCGGCGTTGTCAAGGGCATCCAACGCTGGTCAACCATTCTGATGCCTATCCTTTTTGTACTGCTGGTGATTCTGATCATCAGGGCGATCACACTGCCTGGTGCAGAAGAGGGTCTTGCTTATTACCTGAAACCGGATTTTAGTAAAGTAACGGGGCGAACGCTTCTTGCCGCCCTGGCGCAGGCTTTCTTTTCGTTGAGCCTGGGTATGGGTGCTTTGATCACTTACGGGAGCTATCTGAACGAAAAAGATGAAATTCCGGCAAGCGCGGCCTGGGTGGCCGGACTGGATACCGGTGTTGCCCTGCTGGCGGGTTTTGCTTTATTCCCAGCCATTTTCGCGCTGGGATTTAAGCCCGGGGCCGGTCCCGGACTGGCGTTTATTACCCTGCCGGCCGTTTTTGCGCAGATGCCGCTGGGAACCATTTTCGGAGTATTGTTTTTCTTTCTGCTGGGAATTGCCGCCCTGACCTCAGCCATATCCCTTCTCGAGGTGGTAACGGCCTGGTTGATCGACGAGAAAGGCTGGTCCCGAAGGAAAGCCGCTGCCTGCATGGGAGTGGTCATTTTTATTGTCGGGTTACCGGCGACCCTGGGATACAGTGTGTGGAAGGACTTTTCCTTTCCCGGTTTGAATACAGATTTGCTCGATACTTACGACTGGTTTGCCAACAGTCTTTTTCTGCCCGTAGGAGGATTCTTTATGGCGGTTTTCACAGGATACGCATGGGGAATTAAGCACGCAGTTCATGAAGTCAATAAAGGGCACAAGGCTTTTGCCGTCGGAACATGGTGGACGCTGCTTATCCGTTATTTTGTTCCTGTGATGATCTTCTTTATTTTGGCGATCGGTATTTATGACACCTTTGTAAAGTAAACTGCTGGAGAAATATGAAAAACCATTATCATTTTACTCCGCAGGATTTACATCAGATCAGGGGACTCGGCCTTTCCAGGGAGAATGTGGAAAAGCACCTGGCCATGTATTCCCGAGGACCGCACTATTTGCATCTGGACAGACCCTGTACGGTAGGCGACGGGATTCATATTGCAACCCCTTTGCAAAGAAAAAATCTGATTCAGTACTTCGAATCCGAAGCTGATCAATGCAAAATATTGAAATTCATACCGGCGTCCGGGGCTGCCAGCCGCATGTTCGCAGACTGGTTTGCAGCGGCTCAAAAGGGCAGTTTCGGCAGTGCCACACTGGATCGTTCTTTTTTTGTTGATTTAAACAAAATGCCTTTCATTTCCATCCTTCAAAAAGACAGGTCGGCAAAACAGAACATAAGGCAAAAGAGTGTCGGGGCGGTTCTTGATCATATTCTCTCCCCCAATGGTCTTCATTTTGGCTGGCTGCCCAAAGCACTCATCCCTTTTCATGCCTATCGCAATGGTGAAGTAAGGACGGCATTCGAAGAACATCTTATCGAAGCCATAGGCTTTGCTGCCGGAACCGGAGGATTGTGCCGCTTGCATTTTACGGTTTCATCTGAACATGTCCGGGATGTCAAAGCCATGATGAAGCGGCTACTTCCCCTTTATGAAAAACGCCGTCAGATGCGATTCAAAGTGGATTTGTCTGTACAGTCTCCCTCCACGAACATTCTGGCGGCTGATGAGAAAAATCTGCCTTTCCGAGACGAAAACGGTCGCCTGGTGTTCAGACCGGGCGGTCACGGCGCGCTCATCCAGAATCTTCAGAATCTTGAGGCGGACCTGATCTTCATCAAGAACATTGACAACATTGTGCCTGAAGTCCTGCAGAAGAAAATCCTGCCTTATAAAAAAATGCTGGGGGGGCTGGCACTGCAATTGCAAAAATCTGTTTTCGAGATGCTTCGGCGGCTGGAGAAAAAACGGCTTGGAGGGGATGAACTTGAAGCAATCACAGAATTTTGCTGTAAAGAATTGGGCAGGAACTTTTCTAAAGATTATTTGAAACTTTCCCCGCAGGGAAAACGGCAGGAGCTTTTATGGCATTTAGACCGTCCAATGCGAATTTGCGGCATGGTCCGAAATGAAGGCGAGCCCGGCGGCGCGCCATTCTGGGTCAGGGAGGAAGACGGATCGAAAACCCTCCAGATTGTCGAATCAGCTCATGTCAATCAACGCCATCCTTCGCAAAAAAATATCTGGTCAAAGGCTTCTTATTTCAACCCTGTTGATATGGTCTGCTGTACGAAAAATTATCGAGGGAAAAAATTTAACCTGATGGATTATGTAAATCGAAATGCCTATTTAATCATCGCTAAAACAGAAAAAGGCAGGCGTCTAAAGGCCCAGGAATTGCCGGGGTTGTGGAACGGAGGAATGGCATACTGGAATACCGTCTTTGTCGAGCTCCCTCTGATTGTTTTTAATCCGGTCAAAACCGTTTACGATCTTCTGCGGCCGCAGCACAGAGGGGTGACCCGATTTAAATAATTCGAAATTCCGGATCGTCTTTGGAGGCTGCTTTTACCTTCAGGATGTCGGATTGATTGTGGTGCCGGCATACAACGTCTGCTTCCGCGTCAGAAGGGGCGTCCGAGTAGCGGACACACAATGAAGCGGCAGCGGTTATGAGAGATTCACTCCCACAGGGAGCAAGTACGAGCGGACCGGGGAAATCAGCCATATGGCAGACCAGATCATCCTCCGTGGAAAGTTTCCTCAAATACTCATTATCGGAGTGGTTCCTCCCGACGATAATTTTACAGGTGTCTCGATAGCGAAAATGCCGTCCGTACTTTAATAATTCGTAATCCCGGATATTCCTGTCTTCCTGATGATCCATCAGGTCCCGCAGCCGTTGTGAAAAAATCGGATCCGTAAGCAGGCAGCCACCCGCAGGGGGCGGATAATGCGTCACCCCGAAGGTTTCCGCCAAACGCATCTGTTCTTTTCGTCCCCTACCCGAAATTGCCATGAGCTGTGCCCGATCGATCTTTCCTTCGCGTTCAGGCATGGTGGGATCAAGCAACCGGGCAGACAGCGGACGTAAGATGTAATCGGCATAGCCGGAGTTTTTCGCAACGACATAAAGAGACTGTTTGGTCTGCGACATGGGCCGTTGTCCCAGAACCTCGCCGGTTAGAAGAAAATCAGCGCCGGTTTCTTTCATCTTTCTTCCTGCAATGGTCAGCATTAATGTGTGACAGTCAATACAGGGATTCATATTTTTACCGTATCCATATCGCGGCGCTTTCAGCATTTGAAGATGTTCTGCCGTGATGTCCTCAACAATGAGGGGCAAAGAAATCTGATCAGATGCCGCCCGGGCCTTGGATGCCCCGAAAAAAGGAGTGGTGAAGGCCAGACCGGTAACGTCGATATTCTGTTTTTGTACCAGCAGGGCAGCCAGGATGCTGTCCAGGCCACCGGAAAAAAGGGCAATGGCTTTTACTGTCATCTATCAACCTGTCATCCAAAGGAAAAGCGCCGCAGATCCTTTCCCGCAGCGCTTATTCATGATTGAGCGATCGACGCAGGCTTCAATACTGGATAATACCTGCCGACCATGTTTCCTGCATTAATCCACGAAGGTCATCATTGAAATTGAAATTCACGAGGTATAGTTCCTTATCTGTTTTAATCCTGGTGGCACGGAAACTCAGGGTATAAGGCGGCTGATTTTTTTCGAGACCGGAGAAATTGAAATTGCCTGTGGTAAAGTTTATATTCAGCCCGCGTAAAATCTTTTCCATGTTTTTGGCCGGGTCATCACGGTCAGAAACAAAAATGAGCTGGTTGCCCGACTTTTGAAGCATATTGATGAATTCCGGCGAAACATTCCGCGAGAAAATCAGGTATTTTTTCCCGCCGTACGTCGCGGCGACGTCGGCTTTAAGGGATAAATTATATCCATCATGTTTGATATCGAAAACCTTTACATCAACGTCCTTTTCTGCCGGGATATTGAGAGACGCCATCAGCGCATGAGAAAAATCCCTGACGGAAGATCTTGGTAAAAGAGTTTTCAGAGGAAGGGAATAAATTTCCTCCGCCTTTTGGGCAAGACCTTTTCCGGAAGATATTTCCGTGAGAACCAGGGAGTGACCGGCAGCATATTTCACTAAAGGCCTTGGCAGTAGGGGGCTGTTTGTGTCAACAAAACGCAAGGCCTGAATTTTCGAAGGGAATGTTGTCGCCTTTCTGGAGGATATGATCCAATCAACCACAACATTCAGGGAAGGGCGCGATCCCACGGAAACGGGTTTCTGTGATTTTACGATCTCGTAGTTTCTGGTGTTGCTGAAAATTTTCTTCAACGTTGTGACGACATCGTCTCTATCATCGATCCTGATCAAGTGGAAGTTGCTCCAGTATTCACGGATTATTTTTTTCAGGTGATCGATCGAGCGGTTTCCCGTATCCAGAAATATTGTTTGATTGTCAATCTCTACGACAGGGATAACCGAACAGTCAATGGTGATCTGTTCCGTTCCGGACACAGGCAGATAGTAATTGCCGGCAGTCGTCATGGTGCCATTCATTTGCGTGACCACGTGTTTGACGACCTGGAGGCGGGCCGGTCGCGGCAGAACAACGGTGTCTTTCGGTGCAACCCTTTCCACTTCTTTAACTGCCAGATCTTCAGGCTCAGGCAACGCCTCCGGTATGCCTCCGGACTTTTTCAGCACCTGTCCTTCAGGCAGGCGAACAATCTGCCCAATGTAAATCCTGTTGACATCCTGAATTTCCGGATTCAGCGATTTGACCAATAATAGGGTTTTGTGTGTCTGTGAGCCGCCCTTGATCCTAAGGTTACGGCGGATAATATGGATAAGCGTGTCGCCTTTTTTTACCTTGTAGTTTTGAGCGACGGGAGAAGCTATTTCTTTTCTTTCTGTCTTCAAATCACTTTTTCCGGGAAGAATAATTTTCTGTCCCACGTATAATTTGTCGAAATCGGTGATATTCGGATTGAGCTCTCTGGTCATCTTGTAATAATTGGGGATATTTTTTCTGGTAACGCCCGGTAGATTATTGATAATCTCGGACAGAACGTCGCCTTCCTGAACGGTATAGGTATGAGCAGGTTTTTTGGATACAGCTGTTTTCCTGAATGTGAGCTGGGCCGTGTCTTCTTTTTCAGCCAAAGCCAGTGAATAGAACAGCATAGTGGTAAGAATGAAAAAAATGACCGTCCAATATCGAGTCTTCCTCATTTTCTGTCGCCCCCCAAAGTCAGAAAAATAAAGATTATTATATTAATTACTTTAACTGTCTAAAAAAGTCAATTTTAATCACGCCTTTATAAGACGAGCATGAATTCTCTGCAGCTTGCTGCAATGATGGTTGATTCGGGAAGAAAGAAACAGGACAAACAACATTCCTTGAAGATGCATCACCGGATAAAGTCAGGAAATAATGCTCAAACGACTTTTTTCATTGCGGCAATGGCAACTTCGATCTGGTCATCGTCCGGTTCCCGGGTGGTGATTTTTTGAAGAGCTAGTCCCGGCCAGCTCAGAACCTGAACCAGTTTGAAGCGGCTGAACTTTCCTGTAAAACGGATCGCTTCATAAGAAATACCCGCAATGACAGGCATCAGCAGGATTTTATAGATGACCCGGTGCAAAAAATCGGGACGTCCCAACAGAGAAAATACAAGAATGGAGACAATCATGACAAAAAGAATAAAACTGGTGCCGCAGCGGGGATGTCGCGTGGAATAGTTCTTGACGTTTTCAACGGTCAGATCCTGCCCGTCTTCCCAGGCAAAGACCGTCTTATGCTCCGCTCCGTGGTACATATAAACACGGCGCATGTCAGACATCAGCAGAGTAGCCGCCAGGAAAGATAAAAAAAGGCCAAGGCGGACGCAGCCTTCCAGAATGTTTAAGAGAATCAGGCTATCGATAAAAGTCTTTATTTTAGTGAAGAAGAAAGCGGGTACAACGACAAAGAAAAAGATGGCCACACTCAGGCTGATCGCCAGGGAGACATACAACTCCCATCCCTGGGGCTTTTGTTCTTCTTCCGACAAGGCAACCTCCGCTGAAAACATCAGACATTTGATGCCAAGGACCATCATTTCAAATAAAGAAACCGTACCCCGTACAAGAGGCCAGCCCAGAACTTTATAGCGTTTGGTCAACGGAATGTATTCGCGTTCCTGAAAGACAATTTCTTTGTCCGGACGTCTTACTGCGGCAGCGATTTTATTGCCGTGTCGCATCATGACTCCTTCAAGAATGGCCTGTCCTCCGGCGATATCTTCTGGTTTTGGTTTGCAGCCCATGGGATTCCTGTTCCGTTCTTTCAATCCGTTTTGGTTGCGTTTCCTTATAGTATTTAACAGGGTCTGTCAATTTATCATTTGTGAAATTGTTTGTGAAATTGTTTGTTGCATGTTTTAAGGTGCATGATATAATTCCCCATCAATGATCTTAATATGTTATGGAGGATGCAAAATGGCGACTATGGATTCATCCGCCGCATTTATCAAGGAGTACCAGGATCGATTTGAAAAGAAGTTAAAAGAAAATGAAATCGAGCTTCTGGAACACTGGAAAAGTCAAATCGACAAAATCGAAAATTCCAGACCGGACAGTATCGCTTCGTTAATGCTGCAAATCCGGAAAATGTCCGAAATGATGGGAAATCGTATCAAGGTTTTGAAAAAGGGTTAAGATGGAAAATATCGCTGATTTTTTATTCGAAATGGGAATGCTCTGCAAGACGCCCCGTAGCGGTTATCAGTTTCTCGGGAGCGGCAGGGAATCTGTGGCGGAGCATGTTTTGCGTACAGTGTATACAGGTTACGCCCTGTGCAAACTCAATCCGTCTCTGAACGAACTGCGCGTTTTAAAAATGTGTGTCCTTCATGATTTGCCGGAAGCAAGAACCGGTGATATGAACTACGTCAATAAAAAATATGTCCGGGTTGATGAGGCGAAGGCGGTCAGGGAATTGACGGAAAGTCTTTCCTTTGGAGAAGACATCCGGCAAGCTATTGACGAGTTCAATGCCAAAGAAACCGCGGAATCCCGGATTGCCCGGGATGCCGACCAGATTGCGCTAATCCTGCAGCTCAAGGAATACGGTGATTTAGGTAATAAATATTCCGAAGAATGGATTGAATACGCTCTGAAGAGGCTTTGCACCGAGGAAGGCAAAAAACTGGCTGCCCGTATCATTGAGACGGATTCCTCCCACTGGTGGTTTAAAGAGAAGAACGATTGGTGGATCAACGGGAACAGCCGATAACGTTTCATCGTGAGTGAGAAGGGAAGGTTCATGGTTAAAAAAACAGTTCTTTTGTCGGTCATTTTCTTTTGCGTTGTTTGTATGCTGTCCTGCGCAAATCATTTTGGTTCATCAGAAATAACCAAACCGGATGAGCACAAAAAAATTTATGAAGCCAAGGAAAAGTACATCCTCAAAGCAATCGCTGCCGTGTTAAAAGAAAAAAAAATCGGCACGAATGTTACCATTGACCGGAAAAACCACAGGGTTGATTCAGATTATGTTGAAGTGGACGACTGGAGGACCAAAACCAGTGCCGTTGTGAGTCGTCTCAACTGGAAGGAATGCGAGGTAACCCTGATCGTCACCACGGAGAAAAAAACATCCGGCGGATGGGAAATGCGCAGGTTGTTGACCAAAAAAGAGTATGATAATTTTTTTCATTTCATCGAATTGAAAATTTACGAAGAAATGGCCAAGGGGGAGTAACAGACAAAAGTCGAAAGGAGACAATATGGGAACCAGGGGGAAAGTATCATCATTGCTGGAAGAATTTAAAAATTTTGCGCTCAAGGGTAATGTGATCGATCTGGCGATTGCCGTGGTCATCGGGGCGGCGTTCGGTAAAATTATCGATTCTCTTGTCAAAAATATCATCATGCCGCTGATTAGCCTTGTCATGCCGGGCGAGCAGGGATATGTGGCCTGGAAATGGATCATTGACGGCAAGGAAATCCCTTATGGCCTCTTTCTTGGAGAGATCGTGAATTTTCTTGTTATCGCTCTTGCCCTGTATCTTTTCATTGTCAAATTCCTGGGGATGGTTATGAAAAGCAAGCAGGAAGAACCGCCGCCTGAGCCGACGAAAGATCAGGAACTGCTGACGGAAATCCGGGATTTGCTGAAAAATAAATGAATCAAGACAGTCAGCATGTGCTCTCCAGGCGTTTACAGTCAGGTGTAGCTATTATATTGAATCGTCCGGATGCGATTAACAGCTTAACCGAGAAAATGATCGACAGAATTGATGCCCTGATGGATCAAGCGGCAGCCGATGAGCATTGCCGGTTTGTGCTGTTTTATGCAACAGGTTCCAAGGGATTTTGCGCCGGTGGAGATATCAAAGAACTGGCCCGTCTGGCCCGTTTGAAACAATACGATAAGGTCGATTCGTTTTTTCAAAAAGAATATGATCTTGATTTAAAAATCCATCTGTTCCCCAAACCGGTGATCGTGATTGCAGACGGCATCACGATGGGTGGTGGATTGGGCATTGCGGCAGGCGCCGATATGCGCATTGCTACGGACAGAACAAGAATGGCCATGCCGGAAACACGGATCGGCTTTTTTCCGGATGTCGGTTCAACAGGCTGGATGTTCATGCGCTGTCCCAAAGGCTATCCGGAATACCTCGGTTTGACCGGTTACGATATGCAGGGACTGGAATGTGTGCGTTTAGGCTTTGCAACGCATTTCACCTTCTCCGATCGTGTCCCGGAGCTTGTGGATCTTCTGGAATGTGTCAGGCTGGACGATTCTCAAGACAGACTGGGAATCGTGAAAGCTCTGATGGAGAAGATATCAGGTCTTCTGGATCTCCATATTCCCGTCCGTTATTCTATGGATGCGTGGGTAAAGGAATATTTTTCGGGCAAAACCGATATCAGGGATATTCTGGCGTCTTTATCAAAATGCGGCGATCAGGAAGGGCGCTGTAACGAAGTATTTGTGAGCATTGCGGAACGTTCACCGACAGCTTTAGTCCTGACGTTAAAATTGCTGCGTTACAATGAAGGCCGTTCGATTACGGACGTGTTTGCGACTGAATTGAAAGCCGCGAAATACATGTCAAGACAGCCCGATTACCTTGAGGGTATTCGGGCACGGCTGATTGAGCGAGATAACCAACCACGCTGGCAGCCGGACCGGATCGATCTGGTGGATCCGTCGGGATTCATTCCATGAAACAGACGGTGCTCCTGAAAATGTGCATGCCCTCTATAAGACAAAAAGACCTGCACAAGAGCCGATGTTATTTCTTGTGATTGCGGAAAAAACCCATCAGGAATTCAGTGTCCTTGGGGGATAAATCGAACTTAAAAACGGATTTTTCAATCAGCATATGCAGCGGCTGATTGGTGTTATCTTCTAGATTGGCAGAAATCCATTTGATTGCCTTCTGAATATTTTCACCTTCCGGTATTACGGTTGCCATAACTTTGAATCCTCCTCATAATAAATATCATAGCTGAAAGAGATCTTTAATCAAATCATTTCAAAAATAATATACTACAATATGCTTTAAAAATTAACTAAATTTTATATAAATTTGACATTATTACTTTAATTATTAACTTTAGCACGCAGTTTAGATTTCATAAAAAGAGGGGAAAGACGATGAAAAAATCTCTTGGTGCTTCAGCCCTGGTTTATCCCACTCCCGTTTGGGTGATCGGCACCTATGATAAGAATGAAAAAGCGGATGCCACAACGGTTGCCTGGGGTGGCATATGCAGTTCAAAACCGCCTGCTGTGGCCATTTCACTCAGAAAATCAAGATATGCCTATAATAATATTATTGAACGTCAGGCATTTACCATAAATGTGCCGAAATCTGACCAGGCGGTCATTGCCGACTACTGTGGAATGGTTTCCGGCAGAAATACTGATAAATTCGTCGCAGCCGGGATAACAGCCGTGAAAAGCGACACGGTGGATGCTCCATGCATTAAGGAATTTCCAATGGTTATTGAGTGCAAATTGATCAGCCAGACTGAGGTCGGCGTTCATGTGCATTTTATCGGTGAAATACTGGATGTCAAGGTTGATGAATCCATGCTGGGTCGGGACGGCCTGCCGGATATCCTGAAGATCTCACCGGTCATTTACGCTCCGGAAAATCAGGCATATTATGGGGTTGGAAAATATCTTGGAAATGCTTTTGCCATGGGAAAAGATTTAAAATAACGGTTGATAACTTTTCAAGAATATATCATGAATACATAAACAAAAAGGAAAGGAGATGAACGATGGCAAAATCAGTTAAAGGTACAAAAACAGAAAAGAATCTGCTGGCTTCCTTTTCCGGTGAGGCGCAGGCGAGAAATCGATACACTTTTTTCGCGAGCGCTGCAAAAAAAGAAGGATATGAACAGATTTCCAGATTCTTTCTGGAGACTGCGGACAACGAAAAAGAACACGCAAAAGTGTTTTTCAAGTATCTCGAAGGGGGGGAAGTCGAAATCACAGCTTCTTATCCTGCAGGTGTGATCTCAGACACAAAAAGTAATCTGGAAGCGGCTGCGGCCGGTGAAAATATGGAATGGACGGTTCTTTATGCCGATGCCGCAAAAGTAGCTAAAGAAGAAGGATTCCCGGAAATTGCACGTTCATTCGAGCAGATTGCCAAAGTTGAAATGTTTCACGAAAAAAGATACCGCAGACTTGCCGCAAATATTGCCAACGGTGAGGTTTTCAAGAAAAAAGCCGTCGCGAAATGGCATTGCATTAACTGCGGGTATATTTTTGAAGGAGACGAAGCACCCAAAGAATGTCCGGCCTGCAAGCATCCGCAGGCGTTTTATGAAGTCCTGGCCGAAAATTACTAACAGAACTGTTTATGTCAGCTTGGTTTCCAGACAGCCCGTAAAGTTTCACGCGGGCTGTTTTTTTATTCTTTGAGGCTATGGCTCTCAGATGTAAATGTCAGAAGGTGTTCTTGCCCTCCAGAGCTTGTTGTGCTTGACAGTGCAATAAAAATACCCTAGATTGTCGCAGTTTTTTCCAAGAGGAGTCGTTTGTTTATGTCAACAAAAAAACAACGCAGGTCTGAAAATTTCAAAGACCGTCAGAAAAAGAAATCAACCCGGATTGTTTATTTAGTGGCAATAATCGGCGGAGTCGTCCTGCTACTGGTTATTTTTTTTGTTATCCTGTTTGACGCATTATTTCCACCCGTTGATATGGAGGCTTTAAAAAAGAAGAAGAAGATAGTCGCTGAAATCTATTTTTCAGATCAGCAGGAACGATTTCTGGTTGCTGAAAAACGATATATATTCGAGGAAGGTGATCCCGCACAGCAGGCCAGGGAAGTGGTCAAGGCCCTGCTGGAAGGTTCCAAAACCGGTCATGTCAACACTTTTCCGGCCAGTGTTGTGCTTCGGGATATAAAACTGGATAAAGACGGTCTGGCCCGGGTAAATTTCAATGCCAGTCTGACTAAATCCCATCCTGGTGGCTCTACAGCAGAAATGGCTACGATTTATTCATTGACGAATACCTTAACCGCAAATATTCCGGACATCAAAGCCGTGCAAATTCTGGTGGAAGGCAAGACGTTGCCTTCGATCAAGGGTCACATAACCACCGATCGTCCATTCACGCCGGATCCCGATCTGTACGTTCCGGTCAGGGAAGAAAAGAACTGATATCGTATGGCGTCGAAATCAAAAATATCAAGAACAAGAAATATTGGTATCGTCGCTCATATAGATGCGGGCAAGACAACTGTAAGCGAAAGAATCCTTTTTTACACCGGCAAATCCTATAAAATGGGCGAAGTCCATGACGGTGAAGCCATCATGGACTGGATGCCCCAGGAGCAGGAAAGAGGCATCACAATCACATCGGCGGTGACCACCTGTAACTGGAGGAATTCCGAAATTCACATCATCGATACGCCCGGACATGTTGATTTTACCATTGAAGTGGAACGATGCCTGCGTGTGCTTGACGGTACGATCGTCGTGTTTTGTGCGGTAAGCGGCGTTGAACCGCAGTCGGAAACCGTCTGGCACCAGGCGGACAAATACCGTATTCCCAAGGTTGCTTTTGTCAACAAAATGGACCGTATTGGTTCTGATTTTTCCCATGTTGTCAATATGATGAGCACTCGTTTCAGATCAACACCCTTGCCGATTCAGCTTCCCGTAGGACGTGAAGACACCTTTCGCGGAGTGATTGATCTGATCAACCTCAAAATGCTGATTTGGGATGATTGCACCCAGGGAGTGGAATACACGACCAATGAGATTCCCCAGGAGTATGCCGAAGCGGCAACGCGTGAGCGGGAGAAAATGATAGAAGTCCTCGCGGACTGTGATGATAGCATTGCGGAACTTTACCTGTCCGGCGAGGAACCATCCGCCCAGCAGATTATTTCTGCAGTGCGCAAAGCAACGATAGATCTGAAAGTAGTTCCGGTCTTATGCGGGACAGCCTTGCGTAATAAGGGTCTCCAGCCGCTTCTAGACGCGGTTGTCCATTATCTTCCATCACCGGAGGACATTCCGCCGGTCAAAGGCATCAATCCCAAAACAAAAGAGGAGGAGATTCGCAACAGTTCCGATAAGGAACCACTGGCGGCTCTGGCCTTTAAAATCATGCTCGATGAAGGTCGAAAGCTGACTTATCTGCGCATTTACTCCGGTCAAATTTCATCCGGCGATGAAGTGTATAACGTCGTTAAGAAAAAAAGGGAAAAAATTGCCAGACTTTTGCGTATGCACTCCAATAAACGCGAAAGAATTGACAAGGCCTCAGCTGGTGAACTGGTCGCGGTTCTCGGATTAAAAGAGACGACAACAGGAGATACGCTCTGTGATGAAGAGCATCCGATCATGCTGGAACAAATGGAATTTTACGAACCCGTAATCAGCCAGGCCATCGAGGCCAAAACTCCAGCTGATCAGGAAAAACTCTCTCAGGCTCTGATTAAGCTGACGGATGAAGATCCGACATTAAGAGTCAAGTATGAAGACGAAACGGCACAGACCGTAATATCCGGAATGGGCGAGCTACATCTGGAGATTATTGTAGACAGGCTGAGTCGTGAATTCAACGCCCGTGTCAATGTCGGAAGGCCCAGGGTTGTGTATCGAGAAACCATACAAAAACACATCGAAGCCGAAGGCGTTTTCGAAAAAGAACTGGGGGAAAAGAAGCATTTTGGAAAAGTCTGCATTGAACTTTCGCCCCGAAAGAGGGGCACGGGCAACGAGATTATCAATCAGGTTCCTGAAGATGTGATTCCCTCCGAATATCATAGCGCAATAGAGGAAGGAATCCGAGAGGCCATGATGAGCGGTGTTCTGAACAGTTATCCGGTCATTGATGTTGGTGTCAAATTAACCGGCGGGGCTTACCGTGAAGGAGAATCTTCCGCACAGGGTTATAAAATTGCTGCTGCCACTGCTTTTCGGGAAGGATGTTTAATGGCCGACCCCGTTATGCTGGAGCCGATCATGATGGTGGATATCATTACGCCTGGCGAATTTATGGGAGATGTTATCGGAGATATCAATGCCCGGCGTGGAGAGATTCAGGCTGTAAATCCCAAAGGTCCGGTTGCTGAAATCAAGGCCAAAGTGCCGCTTAAAGCCATGTTTGGTTACTCAACCGATCTGCGGTCTGCAACCCAGGGACGCGCCGTTTTTACCATGATTTTTGCAGAGTACAACAAAGCATAGAGTCCGGAATTTTTCCAGCGTCTCATCCCTGATATGTGACAGGAGGGGCGGTTGAGAACAGGCAAACGAAAAAACATCCTTGATCTGACAAAGCCAATGGAGTCACTATTTGTTCCGTTTTCAAACGGACGCTATCGTGATCCGCCTCTGGAAATCTCACAATGGAGTACAATTCAAAACGAAGGTTTTCGTGTTTCCCGCCTGTCCATGGGAACACAGAGCGGCACGCACATTGATGCCCCTTCCCATTTTCTGGATGACGGAGCATGCCTGGAAGCATTGTCTCCCGATGAATTTATCGGGACTTACTTTTTACTGAAGCTGAAAGACAACTTGACATTAGCCGATGTCGCCGAATTGCTCAAACGCTTCAAGGGTGAGAATATCCTGTTTTTGAAAACACCTTTGAATCAGCTTGTGGAAATATCCCGTGAAGCGTTGCAAAAGATTCTATCCCTGCCACCGGTCCTGCTGGCACTCTCTGGTGAGGTTACTGTAGAAAACTCAGATTCTTTCGCATTTTACCACGCCATCGCGGAGGCGGAGAAATTCATTGTGGAAGATCTGGACCAGAATAAAACAGATGTTCTCCCGGATACCGGCGAGTTGTTTGTTTTTCCATTGAGATTGATTGGTGTTACCGGATCACCATGCAGGGTGCTTGCCCGTGTTGCAAAAGCCGTAAAACCCATCAGGAAGCATTAAGAAGTGAACGATTCGAGATAAAGTCAGGTCAGGAAAGGCAAAAATGAAGACGAAAAACAAACAAAACCGCGATCTCCAGGCGTTGGAGGATGATTTTACCTCAACATTTATTCATGAACTTATGCCTGGTATCCTGCATAATTTCGCCAATCCATTAAACACCATCATGGGACGTTCCAGGCTTTTACAGCGGCGCTTTAACAATAGTTTAAACAAATTGCGAGAGACATATCCTGATGCTGCAGAGGAGTTGAGGGATGACTGGGAGCGTATTCAAAACGATGTCCGTTCCATTAATAAGGAATGTGACTCATTTTATGAATTGTTCAGGGATGTATCAGGAAAGTTCTACGCACTGACGTGCCAGGAGAAAGACAGAATCAATCTTATTCAATTACTGGAGGAGGAAACGCGTTTTGCAAATTTCTATCTTGAATTCAAACATCACATCAATAAAATAATTTAACTGGATAAGGAAACAGTCGATCTTAAAGGCTGTAAAAACGAGCTTTCCCTTGTGTTCTGGCGGTTACTCCGTTTTGCCATGACCAGGGCTCTGGCAAGTGAAGAAAAAGAATTTTTCCTGGAAACGGGGAATGATCAAAGAAATATTTTCATATGCATAAAATATTCAGGCAAAGCCATGCCCGGGGAAACACTTAAAGTCTTGAATCACTATGCGCAGGATGTGAATATTAACTCGCAATCATTGAAAATAGAAAAAGGGGTTTTGCAGGCGATTAGGGTCTTGAAAACATATTCAGCTTCAGTCCATTTTTTCACAAAAGATCATTTAAACATCATTTCCGTCGCTATCCCGGTTTCCGGATAGATGGATATCGATGTGTATCATCACCCGGTTAGAAAAAGGTGGATCAAAGATGAACAGTAAAGGGGCACAATGCATTTGTGCTAACAAATGCAATCATGCCCCTTCATTATGAGAAGTTTGATGAATAAAGGATGTTTTTTTATTCAGCTTTTTTTACAGCTTTTTTAGCCTTCTTAACTTTTTTAACTTTTTTGACAGGTTTTTTCTCGGTTTTTACATCCGCTGCTTTTTCTGTTTTGGTTTCATCTGCTTTTTCAACTTTTGTATCCGCTGCTTTTTCCTTTTTTACGTCAGCTTTTTTCTCAGCTTTACCTGCTGCCCTTGTGCCTGTGAAATCACCGTTGCCCTGCCCGGCAAAATCGATCGTGCCTTTCATGGTGTTGCCGGCATAGGTTCCTGTGTAAACGATCCATTGTCCGCTCTGGGGAATTTTCATGTTGAAACTGTTTCCATCGACGCTGCCTTTAACAGGGGCTTCACCAAAGGTGCCTTTATAATGCCCACTTAATTTTTTGCCGTCCTGCTTTAATTTGAATTCAGGTGTACCCGAACCCATTGGAGATGTGACTTTTAAATTCCATGTGCCGTCCAAATCACCAGCCTGAACAGATGAGACACCGATAACAAGACCAAAAACGACCAGGAATGCAATTACAAAATTAATTTTTCTCATAAACCCCTCCTTTTTTTTGATTATTTTACTGCTAATGGGAAGCAATTGTCAAGGATTGTATGTAGATATGTAAGAAGCAAATGATTTGTCCGGTTTTGTAGCACATAAACTGTCCGGTTGCTAAGTTACCTGGATGGAGGTGA